>NZ_VOYF01000010.1:0-142910 GCF_013420775.1 Acinetobacter sp. YH01010
AAAACCTTCAAAATTCTTGCTGAGCGATATCGCAATCGAGGCAAAAGACTAGCATTAAGATTCAATCTAATTGCTGGAATTTATAACTTGGAGCTGAGTGAAAAATGACTTATGAAAGAAATCTATTGCTGACACAATATGTTAGATAAACTTATGAGCTAACACACATTATTCAAATACTTTGTGCTCAGTCATATTTACCCCTTTACCCCAAAGTGATTACTTAAAAGTGGAGAATAAAATGTCACAAGAATACGTTGAACAAGATCAGCGACAAAAATTATGGGAACTCATTAAAGACGTGCGTTTCACCATGATTAGCCATGTTACTGACAAGCAAGAAATTCATTCTCAACCCATGACCATGCTTAATTCTGATAAGATGAATGAGCATGAAAATATCTATTTTCTTATGAAAGAAAATAATGACCTTGTAGAGGCAGTCAATGCAGGTCGTAATCATCTTGGATTAGCATTCGCTAAATCTTCAGACGATATTTATGTATCAATTAGTGCTCATGGAGAAATCAGTACAGATGCGGCCCTAATCGATAAATTATGGAATCCTTGGGCTGAAAACTGGTTCGATGGCAAGACTGATCCTACTGTTCGCGTTTTGATAGCTAATGCTATTAGTGCAGAATTTTGGAATGTCAAAGACAATAAAGTCACCCATTTATTCAAAGTTTTGAAGGGCAATTTAACGGGTAAAACTCAAGAACTTGATACTGAACATAATACCCTGAACTTAAAATAAATGATTTTATTGATTTGAATGAATGCTTTAATTTTAGGTTAATTTGGATTGTCCCATAGTTAGTCAAATACATATATGATCTCGAATGAATGGTTTCACCAGCTCAAACATCAATTTAAAAAAGGCTGCATCATGCAGCCTTTCTTGCGTATATAAATTGACTCAACTGACCTTTTGAATTAATTGAGCTTTGGCCACTTCTTGTTGCTTCAACAGATTACGTTGGATTTTTCCACTCGATGTTTTAGGCAACCCATCTACAAATTCAATTTCTTTTGGATAAGCATGCTTGGATAAACGAGATCGTACATAAGCTTGTAGCTTGTCCATGAGTTCTGAACTTGCTTGATATTGTGGTTTCAATACCACAAAAGCTTTGACCAATTCTGTACGCTCAGGATCAGGCTTACCGACAACTGCCGATTCTAAAACCTCTTCGCACTCTAATAATGTACTTTCCACATCGAAAGGTCCTACACGATAGCCTGATGTTGTAATGACATCGTCAGCACGTCCTACAAAATCAATGCCGCCTTCTTCGTTTAAACGAACAGTATCACCAGTTAAATAGTAGTTCCCGACAAAGGCTTTACGGTTATTGCCACCATAGCCTGTGAACCACATGAGTGGTGATTGCGACCAGTCTAATGCCAATGTTCCAATGCCACCGCGTTCAATTTCTTGATGGTCTTTATTAAGCACCGCGAAACGATGTCCCGGTATAGCAAAACCGGCTGAACCCACTTTTTTGTAGTGTTCTAAAGCATGATGATTTGCAATCACCATTCCAAGTTCTGTTTGTCCATATTGGTCATAAATATTGACGTTTAAGTCATGATTAAACCATTGAATTACTTCGGGCGTTAACGGCTCGCCTGCACTACTCACAACCCGTAAATGTGATTTTATTGATTCATCAAATTTTTCTTTAAAACCAAAGAACATACGAAATGCCGTTGGTGAACCGGTCAGATTGCTGACTTTATATTTTTTGATGACTTGAAGTGCATGATCTACACTAAAAGCCCGTTCATCCATAATAATGCTGTGCCCCAAACTTAAAGGCCCTGCAATTCCATAGTACAAACCATAAGCCCAACCCGGATCTGCCAAATTCCAAAATGAATCTTCATCACGCAAATCAACCGCATGTGCCATATACCCTTTAAATGCCAACAACGCTTTGTGTGGCACAGGTACAGACTTGGCTAAACCCGTCGTCCCTGAAGTAAACATCATTAAAAATTCATCATCAAAAGAACGGGGTACTGAGTTAAACGTGGTGTCATGAAGTTGCAGCTCTGACCAAAAGTCAGGATCTGTCTGAATTGCTTGATCGGCATGCACGGTTAAAATATGTGGTAAATCAATATGATTGAGTTTTGAGCGTTGCTCAGTGTTGGTTACAATCAGCTTTGTTCCCGCAGTTTGCACCCGATGTTCAATCGCTTTAGACTCAAATGCCGTAAACAACGGCTGATAAATTGCCCCTATACGCCATGTTGCCAAAATAGTAATCAACAACTCTGCTGTGCGTGGTAATAGACCTGCAATGCAATCACCTGCTTTCAGTCCAATGCGCTGATAATAATTCGCCAATTGTGCAGAAGCTAAATCTAATTGCTCAAAAGTCCATTGCTCAGATTCACTATTTTTACTTTCCCAGATCAGCGCAGTTCTATTTTGCCCAACATAGCGCCCACAACATTCATCATAAGCATTGATTGAACTTGGCGTACCGACCAATTGTTCTGTAACAATCTTTTCAAAATTAAAATCACGATATGCTTGTTCTAGTGTCTTCATGACGACAATTCCTATCCTGTTCTCTATGATTCAAAGTGCAATACTTTGAGGTTTATTGATCTTGTTGTTATACCGCTGCGTATCCGTGACGATTCCTTTGCCACGTTCGCTTTTACTGCTATTCCATACACCGATTGCAATGTCGGTTTTTAGTTTTGTAACTTATACTTTGTTAAACTATCTATTCGTAAATTACCTATTCTTAGACTGTCTATACCTAGATAACCATGTTTGGATATCTCCTGCAATTTCCATAACCATCAACGCCATTGCAGGGTTTGAACATCGACTAAAGTCTATTTTTTAATCAGCTATCTTTTGGTTACTTCACGTGCTATCACCAGCCGCTGAATGTCCGATGCACCTTCATAAATTTGACTGACACGCACATCACGATATATTCGTTCTACTGGAAAATCAGATACATAACCGTAGCCCCCATGGATTTGAATGGCATCTGAACACACACGTTCAGCCATCGTCGATGCAAAAAGTTTCGCCATTGAGGCTTCTTTTAAACATGGAAAACCGGCATCTTTTAACGTCGCTGCATGGAAGATCAATTGGCGTGCTGCCTCAATTTGGGTGGCCATATCTGCTAGGCGAAATGCCACGGCCTGATGCTGTACAATCTCCACCCCAAATGCCTTGCGTTCATTGGCATATTCAACGGCAGCATCTAATGCTGCTCGTGCCATACCCACAGACTGCGCTGCAATACCAATTCGACCTGACTCTAGGTTTGATAAGGCAATTTTATAACCTTCACCCTCTTGGCCTAAGAGACTGTCTGCAGGAATACGACAGTGATCTAAAACAATAGTTGCTGTATCGGAACAATGCTGACCCATTTTTTCTTCTAATCGCGATACGATATAACCTGGTGCATCCGTCGGCACTAAAAAGCACGAAATCCCTTTTTTACCTGCAGACTTGTCCGTTACCGCAAAAACCAAGGCTACTTGGGCATGTTTTCCTGTGGTAATAAATTGCTTGGTGCCATTTAATACCCACTCGTCACCATCACGCTCCGCTTTGCATTCCAGTGCGCTCGCATCTGAACCCACTTGTGGTTCTGTTAGGCAAAAACAACCTAACCATTCGCCAGTGGCTAATTTTTTTAAGTATTTTTCTTTTTGTGCTTCTGTACCATAACGCTGCGTAATGCCACATGGCAGTGAGTTTTGTACGCTGACAATTGTCGAAATCGCACCATCACCTGCAGCAATTTCCTCTAAGGCAACAACCAAAGACACATAGTCTAAACCTGCACCACCCCATTCGTCCGAAACCGTCATGCCTAAAGCACCCAGCTCACCAAGTTCCTTTAGCTCTTGTGCAGGAAATGATGCCGTTTTGTCACGCTCTGCTGCCGTCGGTTTCAGTTTTTCTTGCGAATAACTTCGCATCATGTCCTGAACCATTTTTTGTTCATCATTTAAAATCATGAGACTTCCTTTTCTAAATCTTTTATAGCGTGTATAGCTTTAATTTTTGGATAACTGCGGAATTAAAAATACTTTGGCTGTATAAAGCAAAGTTGGATACACGACGACGTCATTTGCAACTGTCTGAGGCAGGACGCCATTAATCTCAAATGTTTCTGCGACCTATAAATCAATAAATACTTGATGACGAGTTTTGCAAATGACAATGGTTTTGGTTACTTTTGCCGAAACAAA
This sequence comes from Acinetobacter sp. YH01010, assembly GCF_013420775.1. Classification (NCBI taxonomy): domain Bacteria; kingdom Pseudomonadati; phylum Pseudomonadota; class Gammaproteobacteria; order Moraxellales; family Moraxellaceae; genus Acinetobacter; species Acinetobacter sp. YH01010. Next base: position 4,246 of record NZ_VOYF01000010.1, read on the forward strand.
AGTAATGAGATGAGCTACTGTCAACGAAGTTATTCTCGATAAGACTCCGTCGTAGAAGCCTGAATAAGCAGTTTTAATAAATAACTATTTAGGCTGCATACGAATCGCGCCATCAAGACGTATCACTTCGCCATTGAGATAAGCGTTTTCAAAAATATGCGTCACTAATTTTGCAAACTCTTGTGGTTTTGCTAAGCGTGGTGGGAAAGGCACCATTTGCCCCAAAGCATCTTGTACATTTTGTGCCAAGCCTTTGAGCATCGGCGTTTCCATAATGCCCGGAGCAATGGTCATCACACGAATCGACTCACGTGCAAGCTCACGTGCAAGAGGTAATGTCATTGCAACCACTGCCCCTTTAGATGCTGCATAAGCCGACTGACCAATTTGACCATCAAAAGCTGCAACCGACGCCGTATTCACAATCACGCCACGCTCTTCTTCACCTGCTTTTAATTCATATTTAGCAATCAGTTGTGCCGCATAGCGCAGCATGTTGAATGTACCTGAAACATTAATATTTAATACTTTTTGGAACATCGCCAAATCATGTAATCCGTCACGCCCTAAAACTTTTGCAGAGGGTGCGATACCTGCACAGTTCACTAAGCCATTGAGTTGACCAAATTCAGCTTCAACTTGTGCAAAGAAAGCGCCGACCGCTTGTTCATCAGTGACATCCAATTGAACAAATTTGGCATGATCACCTAGTTGACGTTGCATCGCTTCGCCATGCTCATGATTCATATCCACAATAATCACTTTGGCACCCAAGCCAATCAGATGTGTTGCTGTCGCAGCGCCTAGTCCTGATGCACCACCTGTCACAACAAAAACTTTTCCTTTAATGTCCATAGCATTTCCCTATTTACGATGTCTTGTTTTAAATTCGACTTAAGATGCAGAGTAAACAGAGAATTTATTCAGTACAATTTCCAAATGTTGCATCTTTTCTGATGTATTTGGACAATTCTGAACAAGGACCTATCCGCACATATGCCGAAGCATGGACTCGAATACAGCAAAGGGACGATTTCTATCGACTTGGTGCATGAAGCATTACACGATGCGCAAAAAAAGCACTTTGATATTTCTGCTATTTTACAAAAGTCTGGTATACCCTCAGAGTTACTGCTATCGAGTAAAACCAGAGTTTCCGTTTCACAATATGCGGCTTTATGGACTCATCTTGCAGATGTGATGGATGATGAATTTTTTGGCATGGATCGGCATGCTATGCGACGTGGTAGTTTTAAGCTACTGTCGAAAATGGTCATGCATAACAGCACATTGGGTGATGCACTCAAGCAAATCCTACAATTTTTAAATCTGGTTTTAGATGACTTACATAGCGATTTAACCATTGAAGATCACTTTGCTTATATCGTGATCTATGACCAACATGCGCCTAAACGCATGTTCAGCTATGCCACATATTTAATGCTCATCCACACGCTACTGTGCTGGCTAAGTGGTCAACGGATTTTATTAAACCAAATCCAATTTAAATGTGATGCACCGCTTGATGATCACGACTATAAAGTTCGCTTCTGCGAAAATATTCATTACCAAGCCAGTCAAAACTATATACAGCTCGATGCCAGTTATTTAAGCCTTCCCATCAAACAAGACACACGTTCCTGGTATCAATTCCTACAACAAACGCCTGAAAACCTCTTGGTTCGTTTTAAAAACCCGTATGCACTTAGCAGCCAAATTCGCAAACAACTCTTAGACGTTTCTCCTGCCGAATGGTTAGAGTTTTATGAGTTGGCAGTCAAAATGAATATGTCGGAAGCCACGATGCATCGCCGTCTTAAAAGTGAAGGTGTGAGTTATCAACAACTCAAAAATGATATCCGACGTGATACTGCCATCGATTTTTTAACCCATACCGATAAAAGCTTACAAGATATCAGTGAAGAACTAAATTTTCATGATCCGAGTGCTTTTCATCGGGCTTTTAAAAAATGGACAGGTGTCAGTCCCGGTGCGTATCGACAAAATAATGCGCCTGAATTCAAGGCCTAAAATTTGATATTCGCTATTTATAAATTGAATATTCATCTAATTAATAGAAAATCAATAACTTAAAAATATTCAATAAATAGACTGACCATTCATCCTTGAACGATTGCTACTTTAGTCTAATTAGGTTATTTTTCACTCAATTTAAAGCACTTTGCTTATTTATATTCCAATTCTCCTGCATCTCCTTGAAAGGCTTTCCTATGCTTAAGATGATTGATGTTCTTGAACAACAACTTGTTCAAAACTTTTCAGATTCTCTTTTCACTCAGATTGACGCAATTGATGAACTGTTTCATGAACAGCTTAAAACTGTCGCAGATATCGATTTGCAAAATTTGATCTCACAATTTTTTAGCACTGAAAATGCAGTTGAAGTTGCTCATGCACTGGATATCCAAGCAGATGACATTGAAGCAATTCAAGCAGGTGCAAATCTAAAAGATGAAAATTTAGTGAATGCAACTGCAAAAATTATTGCTTACTGTCTTGCAGTAGAAACAGCAGCTTTAGAACAAGTTGAAGTTTTCGATAGCTTACAAGACTACCCAATGTAAGCATTGATCGAATATAAAAATAAAGCGCATTCAATGCGCTTTATTTTTGACTATTTATCTAACACTAAATCAATGTTGCCACTGACCTAAGCTGACACGGTCATTACCGCCATAATCTTTTATAGTCCGAACATTTCGATATCCAGCCTGCAAGAACAAATGTCTGACCGATTCACCTTGGTCATAGCCATGTTCGAGCACCACCCAACCATTCACGGTTAAATGTTTTTTAGCTTGAAGAATGATTTGCTCAATATCTGCAAGCCCATGATTGTCCGCAACCAAAGCACGTTCAGGCTCTGTCGCCAAATCTTTCATGTGTACATCATCAGCATCGATATACGGCGGATTTGACACAATTACATCAAAGAAAGCACGACCAAAGGGTTTCAACCAAGAACCTAAGACAAACTGCACATGTTCAAGATCATGCTTTTTGGCATTAAACTCAGCAACTTCCAAGGTAGGTTCGTAAATATCCGAAGCTACAATTGACCAATCTGGACGTTCACTGGCTAATGACAAGGCTACAGCACCAGTTCCTGTTCCTAAATCGACCACACGAGCATCTTCAGGAAGTTCTAAACGGAGTACAGTTTCAACGAGTACTTCCGTATCAGGACGTGGAACCAAAGTATCTTTAGTCACTTTTAAGTCTAGCGTCCAAAATGGCTGAGAACCTGTGACATATGCCAAAGGCTCACCTGCTGCAATACGTGCAAGTGATGCGACATATTGTTGTTCTTGCTCAGCTGTTAATTCTTGATCCTTTTTCATGATTAAATCAAAAGAATCAATCTTGGTGATATGCTCTAACAACCACGCATTTTCCTGACGTTCATAACTTTCAGGTTCACCACGATAGGCCAAAGCCTGTGCAATATTCATTAGCCACCATTCTGCTGTGCTAATAACGCCAACTGATCGGCTTGATATTCACGATGCAAACTATCTAGCAATTCAGTCAAATCACCTTCCATCACAGCATCTAACTTATACAGTGTTAGGTTAATACGATGATCAGTCATACGACCTTGTGGATAGTTATAGGTACGAATACGCTCAGAACGGTCACCAGAACCCACCAAGTCACGACGCATTTCAGATGTCGCTGCATCTGCTGCTGCGCGTTTGGCATTTTCTAAACGAGAAACCAATAGCGCCATCGCTTTGGCTTTGTTTTTATGCTGTGAACGTTCATCCTGACATTCTACAACTGTACCCGTTGGAATATGGGTAATACGCACAGCAGAGTCAGTTTTGTTAATGTGCTGACCACCCGCACCAGATGCACGATAGGTATCAATACGTAGTTCTGAAGGATTAATTTCAACACTAGTGTCTACATCAATTTCCGGCAAAATCGCAACAGTACATGCCGAAGTATGAACACGACCTTGAGACTCAGTTGCAGGCACACGCTGTACACGATGTGCACCACTTTCAAATTTTAAGCGACCATATACGCCTTCACCATTGATGAGGCAAATCACTTCTTTATAACCGCCGTGTTCACCGTCATTTTCAGACAACACTTCAATACGCCAACCTTGTGATTCAGCATATTTACTGTACATGCGATACAAGTCACCAGAGAAAATCGCGGCTTCGTCACCACCCGTTCCGGCACGGATTTCTAAATAGGCAGAGTTCGCATCATTCGGATCTTTTGGAATCATCAGAATGTTTAAGTCTGCTTCAAGCTGACCAATCAAAGCTTTATTTTCTTTAATTTCTTCAACGGCCATTTCTTTGAAATCTGGATCCGTCAACATCACTTCAGCAGTTTCAATATCTTCTTCTGCTTGACGGTATTTTTTCCAAACTTCAGTGATTTCAGATAAATCACTATGCTCACGAGACAACTGACGGAAACGTTTATTGTCTGAAATGACTTCTACATCTGCGAGTAATGCATTTAATTCTTCGTGACGGTCAGAGAGCTGATCTAATCGTAAACGTAACGATTCTTTCATTTTTCAAAAAATCTCAATACACAGGCTCTACCGCTAAACTTTCACGGATATGCCAAAATTCAAAATAATGGCGCTAGTGTACCGATAATGGGTCTGAAATGACATATTTATTGTTTTTTGGCCTATCGATGACCCGAAATATTAAAGTGTGAAATTCATCACTCCTACCTTTCTCCACAAAGTCGTACAGATTTTCAGCATTCGACCATTTTTTTCACAATATTAATAAAACTTATACAAACTAGACACTCAAATCACTAAATAAAGTGAAAGCTCTCCATATTTATAGCGAATAGTTTTGTTACATTTACTGCCATCGAAATGATTATGAAAAAGTCCTCGCGTTTATGAAGGACATGGAGTGAACTATGAAACTGAATACTCTTTTAATGACAGCCACTCTAGCAACTGCTTCTATGTTCACTGTGTCTGCAAATGCAGATAGTACAACACGCGTTGCTGCAGCTAGTGCATTAGGTAGTGTTGCAGGTACTGCAATTGGTAAAAACATGGGCGGTAATACCGGCGCTACAATTGGTGCTGCTCTTGGTGGTGCTGGTGGTGCTGCGGTAGCAAGTAATAAACGTAACCGTACAGAATCTGCTATCGGCGGTGCTTTAGGTGGTGGTACAGGTTATACCGTTGGTAAAAGCATGGGCGGTACAAACGGTGGTTACATCGGCTCTGCACTAGGTGCTGCTGGTGGTGCTGCTCTAGGTAATAAAATCTCTAAAGATAAAGCTTACGACAAACACCAAGAACGTAAATACAAAAAACGTTACCGTCGTCGTCACTAATTCAAAATTAGTGAGTCCGTATTGGATCGTGAAAAGAGCACCTTCGGGTGCTTTTTTTATGTATCGCCTTTTTTCAAATGATAAATACAATTTTATTTATTGCACCTCAAATATGTAGAGTTGATCCACTCTATCCATGTGATCAATCATGTAGAAATAAAGTGCAAAATTTACATTGCAGCAACGGAACACGTATTTTATTTCACATCACGCTCCAAATATTCGCTATGTGTTTTCATATATTGATATCAACAGATAAACATCATGCTTCGTAAGGAGTTTAAAAATGAAAATTAATAAAATTTTATTCAGTGCAGCAATTGCCGCTTCAGCGCTTACTATGACTGCAACACATGCAGGTAATAGTACCAATACTGCATTAACATCTGCTTTAGGTGGTGTTGTTGGTGCAGCAATCGGTAACCAAGTTGGCGGTCAAACTGGCGCAATGATTGGTTCAGCAATTGGTGGCGGTGCAGGTGCAGCAGCATCGGCGAACAAACGTGACCGTAATGGTGCCATCATTGGTGGCGCACTTGGTGGCGCAGGTGGTTATACCGTAGGTAAAAACATGGGCGGCACAAACGGTGGTTATATCGGTGCTGCACTTGGTTCAGCCGGTGGTTCTGCACTAGGTAAAAAAGTGTCTGAAGACCGTCGCTATGATGACCGCTACAATGGTCGTTATGATGATCGCTATGACCGTCGTTATAACAACCGTGGCTATCGTACCAATAATTACAGCTACAACGACCGAGGCTACCGTGGAGACAATGGTCGTCACTTAGGTTGGTACAAAAACGGTAAACGTTAATCGAGATATTTCAATGAAAAAAATCAGCACCTTCGGGTGCTTTTTTTGTTTATAAAAAAAAGTTTAGATATACCAAAAGTTGACTTTTTACACAGCCCAACCAATATATCGAATTTATTCGATATACATTAGGCGTTTTATATCGTATTATTTCGATATAAAGATCTCTGAGAGAAAACATGCGTACTCTAGCCGATACAAAATTTTCAATACTTGAACTCGCACCTGTTCGAGATGATAAAACCATCGAATTTTCACTCAAACATGCACTCCAGTTAGCACAGAAAGCAGAACAACTTGGCTATGAGCGTCTATGGTTAGCCGAACACCACAATATGGACGGCATCGCAAGTTCTGCAACTGCGGTTTTACTCGGTTATCTCTTAGCAAATACACAATCTATCAAGCTCGGTTCAGGCGGGATTATGTTGCCTAACCATGCGCCGTTGGTTGTCGCTGAACAATTTGGCACGCTTGAAACGCTATATCACGGCCGCATTGAACTCGGCTTAGGTCGGGCACCAGGTACCGACCAAACCACCATGCGCGCTTTACGCCGTGGCCGTCAGGAAACCGAAGATCAATTTCCACAAGATGTCCTTGAGATATTGCAATACTTTAAAGCACCTGAGCCACAGCAGCGCATCATTGCTACACCGGGACAAAATACACATGTTCCTGTATGGCTTTTAGGTTCAAGCCTGTTCAGTGCACAACTCGCTGCACGTTTAGGTCTACCCTATTCATTTGCTTCACATTTCGCGCCACGCATGCTTGGACAAGCAATTCAGCTCTATCGTGAAAATTTCCAAGCATCCGAATATTTAGATCAACCTTATGTCTCTATGGGCGTACCAACGGTTGTTGCTGAAACAGATGAAGAAGCAGAATATCTGGCAACAAGTGCTTATCAGCGAGTTTTAGGTTTAATGCGTGGTCAAAGTTTAAAACTTAAAGCTCCGGTCGACAGTATGCAAGGCCTATGGTCTGCTGCAGAAAAGATGTCCGTAGATAATTTCTACGCTATGGGACAAGTCGGTTCAAATGCAACCGTTCGAGCAGGTTTAGAAAACCTACTCACCAAATATGACGTTGATGAATTTATTTTCACCTGTGACATTTACGATACCGATAAGCGCATTGAAAACTTCGAACGTTTAATGCAAATCAAAAATGATCTCGCTTAAGACTCTAAACTTAATGATCTAATCCAAGCGTTTAATCCGTCTAAAGGTAGAATTGTGACTACATTTTTTGTGGCTCTTTAGACGGATAGCAGTCAACAGATAATATGGTTTCGGCTAACAACGACTAAACCTGTACTTAAAAACCATCATTGCCTCAACGAAATAATTGCTTTACTCATTTTTATTGCTGTATAAATATTAAACATAAGCAAAACAAAGAGAAAAATAAGCAGATGAGCCAATATATTAATAAACCCACACCCGCATTTATCGCAGCAAGTTGGTGTGCACTCATTTTAGGCGCTGTAGTGTTTTGCATAGGTTTATTCAATGCAAATATGATGCTGAATGAAAAAGGCTTTTATCTCATTTTATTGCTTTATGGATTATTTTCATCGGTTTCACTACAAAAAATCATTCGTGACCGTTTAGAAGGAATGCATGTCACTGCAATCTACTTTGGACTGTGCTGGGCATCCGTCATTATTTGCCTCGTACTTCTTGCCATTGGTCTATGGAATGCTGAACTGGCATTAAGTGAAAAAGGGTTTTACATGATGGCTTTCCTAATGAGTTTGTTTGGTGCAGTTGCTGTACAAAAAAATATTCGTGATATGGACTATTTACGTACACATACCGACCAACCCGAACTTAAGCATTCAACCCCGAGTCAGCTTGACTATAACTCATCAGATGATGAACCATTTTAAAACTCACAAAATTTATAGATCTCAAAAGCTGTTCATGCAGGTCGCTCATTGTTTTATCGATCTGCTTGAGCGGTTAATGAACTACAACGCATAAAAAAATCAGTTCACTCCTAGAAATGTATAAATGACAAGGGCCAAGCAAATCAATTCTAGACAAATTGTATGACTCATCAGACTGAAAAAACGCTTTACCCCGACTGGCCCATCACAGAATATATTCCTATCTAAGACTCAACTAAAAAAACAAAAGACAAGGAATAAATATGGCCAACAAGCAGGATGCAACCCACCATATTTTTAATAATCATCTAGAGGATTTTGAACACTTTCGTGGAACGATCATCAGTTCAGAACAGATCAAAGATTATGACTTTAAGAAGCAAAAAATCGCCATTATTGGGATAGATCAGCATGTGGTCTCTGAACTGCACCATCTATGTCAGGTTGCAGATAACATCATGGTCTATCAAATCAAACCGCAATTTGTCTTACCACGCACCGAACGTCTACTGAATAAATTAATCCAGCACCCACTGATTGCAAAAAATCGACGTTTATTTAGCAATCGTATTAAGAGTATTTTGGCGATTCGCTTTTTAGAAGATCAAGTGCCGAACCATTGGTTAAGACATTTACTCAGTCCAAATACCGCAATTCAGAACAAAACCTTCCTAAAATCGGATCATTATTATGCTGCATTACAGCAGCCCAACTGCATCTTAAATACTTGGCCAATTGCGAATATTCAGAATAATTCAATTACCGCTTTAGATGAGCATACGTTTGAGTGTGATGTCATTGTGCGCAGCGAATCTAACCAGCCTAAAGAAAAGTAATTACAATGAAATGATTTTCACATAACATTTACTATAATTTATCCGATTGATCAAAACTCACAACACCAAAAGCCATCTCTGGCGGCTTTTGGTAGCTCCCCTACTATATTGGATACTTTCATTCGATAAGGCTAAGGATTCTTAAAAATCCATAAATGAAAATAGCTTTAATCGTGCTACATGCTTTTTCAGCTCTCAGACTTAAATCATGCTTCCGACCTGCACCAGCAGCTACAGCGAGTTTATAGACGTGCAATTTTGAATAGTTATGATCAATTCTTCATGAAAATTTTATTTCAAACTAATAAATTTTCAGTCGCTTAATTTTGTCTTACACAACTCTTTTAATCCCTAACTATAAGTTGGAAAATTTATACCGATGCTCATGTTCAGCCAACATTTACTTATGTTCTAATCTATATTCAATAGGAAAATAACAGCTAAAAATCCAATTTTAATATTACTTCATATCAGCTTTTAAAGCCTGAATGTTATCAATTTGAATATTTTTCACTCACATCAATTAAATAAATGGTGCCATTTCTTTATATTTAGCACCCAAAAGCAACTGTTTGATTATTTTTTATTCTATTTTCTGCCTATTTTTTTAGCATTTAAATCAGTATTTTTGAAAAATTGATTAAATATTAAACCATATCAGCTAAATCTTGTATTTACACAACTCATATCAAGTGGATTATTCAGGCTTAATTCATAGATAAAAATACAGCAAAACACGGATTTTTATAAAAGATTTGTGCTGTCAATTTGGCCATATTTTATAAATTTCCAGCCAAAAAAATTCATCGAACTGGTACACAAATGAATGCAAAAATTGCTTAAAATTTAAGTCTAAATATTGAGGAAAATTTTCATCAATATCTTAAATATTTATCATTCATTAAAAGTATGACAAACCAGAAATTAATACTATTTTTATATAATTTATACAGTAATTTATTATCATCAGAAGAGCCACCAAAGTGGCTCAATTTACACTTAACCAATGCGACGCTTCAGTCCGGTCATTTGTAAAACACGTGTAGAAATTTCTTCAATCGACATTTCAGACACGTTTAAGTATTTAATTCCTTCAGAAATATAAATACCTTCAATCGCACGTAGTTCCATTTGGCACTGACTAAAACTTGCATAACGGCTATTGGCCTTACGCTCTGAACGAATTGCTACAAGGCGCTCTGCATCAATCATCAAGCCAAATAACTTATGTTTATGCTCACGTAAAACTGCAGGTAAACGGTTGTCATCCAAGTCTTCTTCTGTCAACGGATAGTTCGCTACACGAATACCAAATTGCAAAGAGAGATAGATGGAAGTCGGTGTTTTACCCGAACGTGACACGCCAATTAAAATTAAGTCGGCTTTGTCATAATGACGAGTACGTGCCCCATCATCGTTATCTAAAGCAAAATGCACCGCATCAATACGTGCTTTATAAGACTCAGAATCTGTTACTGCATGGGTTTGACCGACTAAAGTTGTAGGAGCTGTGCCTAACTCGTCAGATAATTTACTAATAAGCCCTTCAAAAACATCAAGATTTACTGCATCTGCCGTATTAATAATGTCACGTACATACGGGTCAACAAGGGTGTCAAACACCAAAGGCTTTTGACCGTCTTGCTGCGCTCTAAGATTGATCTCTGCAACCACATTTGTAGCTGCTTCTTCAGAGGTAATATAAGGAATAATATGAATGTCAAAATCTACATGAGGGAACTGGGCTAACAGTGAATGACCAAGCGTTTCTGCGGTAATCGCGGTACCATCCGAAACAAAGAAAACACTACGCTGAATCTGTTTACCTTCTGACATTAAAATTCTCCTCCAAAATTTGTCTTAGTGCTATATAATCATTATAGTAAACCATCTTACATGACTGTCACTTAGTAAATTTAGAATGCTAAGTAATTTGTTATAATTTCATGCCAAGATAGTGATTAATACTGCAAAAGTGGAGTAACAACTTTGGAAGCGCGCGTAATTGGTCTAGAAAAATTAGGGAAACACGACGTAGAACTCGTGGGCGGTAAAAACTCATCATTAGGTGAAATGATCAGCCATCTCGCAAATGCTGGTGTATCTGTTCCTGGTGGTTTTGCTACTACAGCTCAAGCATATCGTGAATTCCTCGAGCAAAGTGGCCTGAACGCTAAAATTAACGCTGAACTTGCTGCACTCAATGTTGACGATGTAAATGCACTTGCTGAAACTGGTGCGAAAATCCGTCAATGGATTGTAGACACTCCGCTGACTGCTGAACTTGAAAAAGAAATTCGTGAAGCTTTCACAGCTCTTTCAAACGGCAACCCTGAAATCGCGGTTGCCGTTCGTTCATCTGCAACTGCAGAAGACTTACCAGACGCTTCATTTGCAGGCCAACAAGAAACTTTCTTGAACATCCGTGGTATCGATAACATCCTTGTTGCGATTAAAGAAGTATTTGCTTCACTTTATAACGACCGCGCAATTTCTTACCGTGTACACCAAAACTTCGCACATGACGTCGTTGCGTTATCTGCTGGTGTTCAACGCATGGTTCGCTCTGAAACAGGTGCTGCTGGTGTAATGTTTACACTTGATACAGAATCTGGTTTCCGTGACGCAGTTTTCATCACAGCATCTTATGGCTTGGGTGAAATGGTTGTACAAGGTGCAGTTAACCCTGACGAATTCTATGTATCTAAACCACTTCTAAATGCAGGAAAACACGCTGTATTACGTCGTAACCTTGGTTCTAAACACCAAAAAATGATTTATGGTGAAGAAGGTGCTGCGGGTAAATCAGTGGTTGTTGTAGACGTTGAAAAAGCAGATCGTCAACAATTCGCTTTAAATGACCACGAACTTCAAGAACTTGCTAAACAAGCATTGATCATTGAAAACCATTACGGTTCAGCAATGGACATCGAATGGGCGAAAGATGGCGATGATGGCCAAATCTATATCGTTCAAGCACGTCCTGAAACTGTGAAGAGCCGTCAAAATGTAGGCACAATGGAACGCTACCTTCTTAAACAAAAAGGTAATGTGATTTGTGAAGGTCGTTCAATCGGTCAACGTATTGGTTCTGGTCGCGTGCGTATCGTGACTTCAATCAAAGAAATGGACAAAGTTCAAGACGGCGACGTACTTGTATCTGACATGACTGACCCAGATTGGGAACCAGTAATGAAACGTGCTGCTGCGATTGTCACTAACCGTGGTGGTCGTACTTGTCACGCTGCGATTATTGCACGTGAACTTGGTGTTCCTGCAATCGTAGGTTGTGGTAATGCAACTGAAGTATTGACTGACGGTCAAGAAGTGACTGTGTCTTGCGCTGAAGGTGACACAGGCTTTATTTACGAAGGTTCTTTGGACTTTGAAATCCAACGCAACTCTATCGAATCTATGCCTAAACTTCCGTTCAAAATCATGATGAACGTAGGTAACCCTGACCGCGCATTTGACTTTGCTCAAATTCCTAACGAAGGTGTTGGTCTTGCTCGTCTTGAGTTCATCATCAACCGTATGATCGGTGTACACCCTAAAGCATTGCTTAACATTGACAGCTTACCACGTGAAACTCGTGCTGCTGTAATGTCACGTACTGCGGGTTATGCATCCCCTATCGAATTCTATGTTGAAAAACTAGTTGAAGGTATTTCTACTCTTGCTGCAGCGTTTGCTGACAAACCAGTGATTGTTCGTATGTCTGACTTTAAGTCAAACGAATACGCAAACTTAATCGGTGGTAAGTTATACGAACCTGAAGAAGAAAACCCAATGCTTGGCTTCCGTGGTGCAAGCCGTTATGTGTCTGACAATTTCCGTGACTGCTTCGAACTTGAATGCCGCGCACTGAAAAAAGCACGTGACGAAATGGGCTTAACTAACATTCAAATCATGATTCCTTTCGTACGTACTGTTGCTGAAGCGAAACGTGTTATTGAATTGTTAGCGCTTAACGGTCTTAAACGTGGTGAAAATGGTCTTAAAGTGATCATGATGTGTGAACTTCCAACTAACGCATTGTTGGCTGAACAGTTCCTTGAACACTTCGACGGTTTCTCTATCGGTTCTAACGACTTAACTCAGTTAACACTCGGTCTAGACCGTGACTCTGGTATCGTTTCTCACCTATTTGATGAACGCGATCCAGCCGTTAAAGCACTTCTTTCTATGGCAATTCATGCTTGTCGTAAAGCTGGCAAATACGTAGGTATTTGTGGTCAAGGTCCTTCAGACCACCCTGACCTAGCTAAATGGTTAATGGAACAAGGCATCGAGTCTGTTTCGCTTAACCCAGACTCAGTATTAGACACATGGTTCTTCCTTTCTGAAGAAAAAGCTCAACAAGCTTAATAAACTGTGTTAAAAAAAGACCCACATGTGGGTCTTTTTTTTTATTTATACTTTTACAGACGTTTTTTGAGATTTTAGTTTTATGCAGATTTACTTGGCACGAAATAACCAACAAGCTGGTCCCTACACCTTAGAACAACTTAACCAAATGCTCGCGAGCCAACAAGTGTTACTCACGGACTTGGTTTGGCACCAAGGTATGACCGAATGGAAAGCTTTGGGTGAACTCACTCAAGGTCAGTTGGTTTATATGCCTGCAGGATATACTGCACCAACAGCATTCGAATCAAATCAAACTGCAACTACGCCATCAAATACCTATGCACAGCCTCAAGCGGTACAAGAGCAAACTAGCCTAGCTAGTATTCCTAAACGTGTTTTGGCGAAAATCGTCGATTTACTGCTTTGGATACCAGCAACTTTTATCTTAACGGCATTTTTTAGTCCAAGTGAAAAGACACAATTTGCAAATCTGAATGAACAGTTTATGCAAGCTGTGATGACCCCAAATGCTGACCCCAATGTTTTACAGGCATTACAAACACAAATGGTTGAAATGTTTTCCAACCAAGCTTGGATTGCAATGTTTGCCTACCTATTTATCATGCTTTTCATTCAAGCGTATTTGATTGCTAAATCAGGTCAAAGCATTGGTAAAAAAATCACCAAGATTAAAATTGTAGATGCCGAAACCAGTCAACCTGTAAACCTCATGCGTGGCTTCACTTTACGCAGTGTTTTATTTATTTTCCTGAACTTTTTATCAATGCCATTAAGCGTAATCATCGATTCCGTTTTCATTTTCGGCAAGAAGCATCAAACCTTGCATGACAAATTGGCAAAAACCAAGGTAATAAACCAATAATTTTCACTTTTATTCAGGGATGATTTTTTCATCCCTTTTTTGTGCATTATATTGAAATTAAAATAAAATTTAGATAAAAAAAATACAATCCCGACTAGCAAAATAGGGTTTTAATACAGTCATTTAAAGCATCTTTATGTATAGCTTAGTTTGCCGATATCAGGCATAATGCCCTACAACGTAGCGGTGTCGCATCATTGTGACTGTTTTTTCATGTCTGAAAAAATCACAATCATGCGACACTTTATTCGCTATCCCAAATTTTAAATTTAGGGAATGGGACTCTTCACCGAGGTTGTAAAATGAGACAAACAATTTTAGCTGTATTGTCTTTATCTGCGATCGCTGCACTCTTAACTGGGTGTGGTGGTGATATGGTACTTCTAAACTCAAAAGGTCCAGTTGCTGAAGGTCAATCAAACCTCATGCTTACTGCGATCTACCTAATGTTGTTGGTCGTTATTCCATCAGCACTTATGGCGTTATGGTTTGGTTGGAAATATCGCGCGTCAAATAAAGATGCAGACTATAAACCTACTTGGGCACACTCGACTGCAATTGAAGTTGTAGTTTGGGGTATTCCTGTCATTATTATTGGTATTTTAGCGGCATTAACATGGTGGGGCTCACACGAGTACGATCCATACAAACCATTAAAATCAGAAAAAGCACCATTAACAGTTCAAGTTATTGCTGAACAATTTAAATGGATCTTTATCTACCCGGAACAAGGCATCGCGACTGTAAACGAAATGCGTTTCCCAGAGAAAACTCCGGTATCGCTTCGTATTACATCTAACTTTACGATGAACTCATTCTTCATCCCTGCGTTAGGTGGTCAGATTTATGCAATGGCGGGTATGCAAACTCACCTGAACCTTTTAGCTGACGAACTTAGTCCTGCTGAAGGCTTCCGTGGTTTCTCATCTAACTACTCAGGTTACGGTTTCTCACAAATGCGCTTCCGCGCTCACTCTGTGACAGATACTCAGTTTGCTGAATGGGTTTCTGCTGTTAAAGCTGGTAATGGTACTTCAGTGAATCCACAAGCAGTTCAAAAAACTGTTTTAGACCAAGCTGAATTCCAAACTCTTAAAGACGGCGACCGCTCTAAACATCAGATCGAAGCTTTAGTTGCTAGAGCAACTACTCCTGAAGAAAAGGCTAAAGCTGAAGCAATGAAGCCTTACCCTACTAAGCCACATCCAGTGACTTATTACTCTTCAGTAGAACCTAAATTGTTCGAATCAGTGATCAATAAATACATGAGTAACTACCACGGTGCTGATCATACAGCTACTGTTGGACACGAAGCTGCTGCTTCTGAAGCTCATGCAGGCGTTGAACATGCGACTGTTGCAGGGGAATAAGACATGAGCTTATTAGGTAAGTTAGGACCAGATGCAATTCCACACGATCCAATCGTGTTGGTTACTGTTGCAATGATGATCCTTGGCGGTATCGCAGTTGTTGCTGGTATCACCTACTTTAAAAAATGGGGCTACTTGTGGAACGAATGGTTCACATCTGTAGACCATAAAAAAATTGGTATCATGTATATCCTCGTGTCAATTGTCATGCTTGTGCGTGGTTTTGCCGATGCGATTATGATGCGTCTTCAACTGTTCCTTGCAAAAGGTGGCGGTGAAGGTTACTTACACCCAGAACACTATGACCAGATCTTTACTGCCCACGGCGTAATCATGATCTTCTTCGTAGCAATGGGTCTAGTTGTTGGTTTAATGAACGTTGCTGTACCACTTCAAATTGGTGCGCGTGACGTAGCATTCCCATTATTAAACTCTCTAAGCTTCTGGTTATTTGCCGGCGCTGCGGGCTTAATGATGGCTTCTCTTGCAATTGGTGAATTCGCTGCAACAGGTTGGATGGCTTACCCTCCACTTTCTGGCATCGAATACTCTCCAGGTGTAGGTGTAGACTACTATATCTGGGCACTTCAGGTTTCTGGTCTAGGTACGCTTCTTACTGGTGTTAACTTCTTCGTTACCATCATCAAAATGCGTGCGCCTGGCATGAAACTTATGGACATGCCTATTTTCACTTGGACTGCATTAGTTACTGTAGTGCTTATCGTTGCAACTTTCCCAGTTTTGACTGCAACTATTGCAATGCTTTCACTTGACCGTTACTTCGGCTTCCACTTCTTTACAAATGACATGGGTGGTAGCCCAATGTTGTATGTAAACTTGATTTGGACTTGGGGCCACCCAGAAGTTTACATCTTGGTATTACCTGCTTTTGGTATTTACTCAGAAGTTACTGCTGTGTTCTCACGCAAAGCGTTGTTCGGCTACAAATCTATGGTGTACGCAACTGTAGCAATTGGTGTTCTTTCACTGGTTGTTTGGGTTCACCACTTCTTTACAATGGGTGCTGGTGCCAACGTTAACGCGTTCTTCGGTATCATGACCATGATCATTGCGATCCCAACTGGTGTGAAAATCTTCTCTTGGTTATTCACCATGTACAAGGGCCGCATCACCTATACAACTCCAATGCTTTGGACACTTGGCTTCCTTGTGACTTTCGGTATTGGTGGTTTAACAGGCGTATTAATGGCAGTTCCACCAGCGGACTTCTTAGTACACAACTCTTTATTCCTTATCGCTCACTTCCATAACGTAATTATTGGTGGTGTAGTGTTCGCGATGTTCGCGGGTATCATTTTCTACTGGCCAAAAATGTTTGGTTGGAAACTAAATGAAACTTGGGGTAAAGCAGCGTTCTGGTTCTGGTTCTTCGGTTTCTACTTTGCATTCATGCCACTTTATATCCTTGGTTTCATGGGTATGACTCGTCGTTTGAATACATATGACAACCCTGAATGGGATCCGTACTTAGCGATCGCTTTATTTGGTTCTGTATTGGTTGCTATCGGTATCTTCTGTTTTGTTATGCAAATTGTTGTTGGTTTCCTTCAACGCAAAGACAACATGGACGTTACTGGCGATATCTGGGATGGTCGTACTCTTGAGTGGGCTACTTCATCTCCTTCACCATTCTATAACTTTGCTTATCTTCCAAAGATCAATGGTATTGATACTTTCTGGACTGACAAAGAAAATGGTGTTGCATACGCTAAACCAACTACCTATGAAGACATCCACATGCCAACAAACCGTGCGGCTGGTTTCGTAATTGCAATGTTTATTACAGTTATGGGCTTCGCATTAATCTGGCATATTTGGTGGTTAGTAGTTGTTACTTTCATTGCTGCAATCATTAGCTTCATCGTTTCTTCTTTCACTAAGAAAGTGGATTACTATGTTCCTGCTGCAGAAGTTGAACGTATCGAAAACGAACGCTATGCGCTTCTTGAAAAACACTTGAAGAAGGACTAAGACAATGGCTGAAGTACTTCATCACGACAACCACGGACATGACGAGCATCATCATCACGATGATACTGACATCACTGTCTTTGGTTTCTGGACTTACTTGATGAGTGACTTGGTTCTTTTCGGGACACTCTTCATCGCGTTCGCTGTATTAAGTAGCCACGTTCCAGTGGGTACGCCAAGTGCACAAGAGCTGTTTGGTGAATCTTTAGGTTTCGTTTTAACTGAAACTTTCGCCCTTCTTATCTCTTCTGTAACTTTTGGTTTTGCTGTTCTTGCAGCATACAAGAAAAATGTTGGTCAAGTTTTAACTTGGTTAGCAGTTACTTGGGTATTTGGTGCAGCCTTCATTGGCATGGAACTTTATGAGTTCAATCATTTAGTTCATGCTGGTCATGGCCCAAGCACAAGTGCGTTCTTATCTGCGTTCTTTACTTTAGTTGGTACGCACGGTATTCACGTAACTTCTGGTTTGGTATGGATGCTTGTGTTGATGTTCCAAATCAAGAAATATGGTTTGACACTTCCAAACACTCGTCGTCTTGCTTGCCTAAGCTTGTTCTGGCACTTCCTTGACATCGTTTGGATCTGCGTATTCAGCGTTGTTTACTTGATGGGAGTTATCTAATGAGTCACGATCATAACTCTGCTGGTGCAGCTCACGGTAACGTTAAACAATATACAATCGGTTTTATCCTTTCTGTTCTACTTACCGTAATTCCATTCGGTATGGTAATGGCAGGTGGTTTTAGCCGCGGTCTATTGGTTGCCGTAATCGCGATTACTGCGGTTGCTCAGGTTCTTATTCAGTTAGTTTACTTCCTGCATATGAACTCTTCTTCAGAGCAACGCTGGAACGTGATTGCATTTGTTTATACAATCCTCACAATTGCTATCCTTTTAGTAGGTTCTGTGTGGATTATGAACTACCTTCACTTCAACATGATGATCTAAACTGGTCGTCATGCTGAAAAAGTATTTATTCCTGACTAAACCAGGAATTCTCTTTGGTAACTTTGTTACCGCTTTGGGTGGCTACTTTGTAGCTGCCCAAGGTTCTGTAGATTTCCTTCTGTTGCTTCTTACCCTCTTAGGCACCCTCTTTGTGGTCGCTTCTGGATGTGTTGTCAATAACGTTATTGACCAAGACATCGACTCAAAAATGCAACGCACACAAAATCGTGCGATGGTTAAAAAATCAATCTCGATTCCTGTTGCTTTAGTTTTTGCTTTAGTTTTAGGTGTAATTGGTTTTAGCATTTTATGGTTCTGGGTAAATGCTTACGCTTTTCTTTTTGCTGTTATTGGTTTTGTCGTATACGTTGGTTTTTACAGCTTATGGACAAAACGAACAACAATTCATCAAACCATTATCGGCAGTCTTTCTGGCGCAGCACCACCTGTAATCGGGTATACGGCTGTTGCAAACCAGTTTGATTTAGGTGCATTACTGATTTTTATTGGTTATGCATTTTGGCAAATGCCTCATTCTTGGGGAATTGCTGTTTACCGATTTGATGATTACAAAAATGCAGGTATTCCAATTTTACCTGTAGCTCGTTCAATTCACCGTACCAAAGTTGAGTCTTTGGTTTATGTGTTTTTGTTCTGCATTACCATGAACGGCTTATACTTTTATGGTTATGCCAATTGGATTTATATGATTGTCCTGAATGCCTTAAGTCTGTATTGGATTTATTTAACCATTCAAGGATTCAAAGCTGAAGATGATCAAGTTTGGGCAAAACAATATTTCATGTTTTCGGTCAAATTGATCACAGTGATTAGTTTAATTTTTAGTTTTACCTCCACTGCCCCTCTAAAGCCAATTGTATTTTTTTAAAGAAGATAGAGTTTTACTCTATCTTTTTTATTTCTAGGCATCTTCAATCAACTTTCTCCACTTGATATCATTGCACCTACAATTATAAATAACTGTGCCTTATGTCTTCTCAACAAAAAATTCTTCGCTCTGCTCTTTTCACATCATTTATTCCTTTTGGCATTTTCTTTAGTGCACACAGTCATGCAGGTATGGATGTCTATTGTGAACCTTCGACTGAAATTCAGACCACTGCCTATACTGCATGCAATGAATTGCCTGCGCTCACGCCGGCAAATGACAATCAAACCAATATGCTGCTGTTGCTTAGCGATTTAGGCATTGCCAAATTTAATATTCAAGAAGAAAAATCCACTTTATGGACAACTAGCTATAGCAAAGTTCCTTTTGAAGTTTCCAGTCTTTTAGTGAATAGCCACAATAAATTGCCAAATGCACGCAAACCTCTAAAAGCACCAGATTTAAGCTATAACGAGCATTGCAATAGCCTGCAAAATGGTGCGCACGCGTTTATTCAACAAGTCAAAACGGACACTAAGCTTTCAAGCAGTGAAAAAGACATGTTGATCCATGAGCGTGAAAAAATTAATAATTGTGAAAACACATTAGCTTTACTGAGCGTGAATCCAAATTGGTCTGCCGCTGCACGTCAATATGTATCCTATCTAAATGCAACGATCTCTTTTTATAATACTCACTTTTCCACAGCGACTAAGATTTATTCAGTACTAACCAATGTTGATCAAGCGTGGTTAAAAGAAACTTCTCAATATATGCTTATTCGTAGCACCTTAAATGAAGCCTATCAAAGTGGTGTTGGTGAATATGGTGATTTAGTACATGACAAACTCAATCAAAACTTATTAACCACTTTTTTTAATAACATTACTCAGTACTTTAAGCTCTATCCGCAGGGTCAATATGCTGCAAGCGCACGCGGTTTATTAAGACGTGGTTTTTGGCTCAGCGGTAAACACGATTTACTGATCAATGAATATGTTTGGCAAATCAATCATCCAACATCCAGCGTCTATAATTTAGAATTGCCAAATCTACCTTATGAATTAGATCGACATGTTTTTCAAAGTAATAGACTCAATGTCAAAAATTTGAAAGATCCATTTTTTCTTAGCATTTATGACCTTATGCATATGCGCAAAAAAGAAATGGCCGATGATGTGGTCATTTCATGGGCTGAGTTAAACGCACAGAAAAAATATTTTAAAGATTCACCAGAACTGTTTCAGTATTTGCAGGCAAATCACTTATTTAATGTGCAAAACAAAGCACAAGAAGCACTCAAATATCTGCCACAACAAGTACCGAGCAGCATCAACAGTTATCTACAGTTGAGTCAGTTACTACTTAAAGGCCGTATTCTGGAAGCTAGTGGGCGAAATCAGGCCACTCAAAAATATTGGGAAAACCTACTTTCCATCAGCAAAACCGCCGAACAACGTGGATTGGCTGAACTTATGCTCTATCGCTACTATGCTCAACAGCAAAATACTGCACAATTTATTGGTTCTTCAGCCAAAATCAAGCAAGCTTATCTACAGCAACAATATTTAGTCGATGCAGCGAATGAACAAAGTTTAATGTCTGTAGTCAAAAATAACGTGGCCACACAAGATCAAAAAAATGTTGCGCTTTATACCCTACTAAATAAGTCATTGGCTTATCAAAACTTTGATTTATTTAACCAAGCGTACCGTGAATTACCAAGCAACGCGGCTCAATTTAATACTGAACAAAACACTGCGGAGAAGTTTCGCAATCAGCCACCATTTGCAAATTTCTTATGGAAAGGTGCAAGCGTGAGCAATTCGATTAAATGTCCTGACTTGGCAACTTTGACCCAACAATTGCAAGTCAACCCAAAAGACCTGAGCCTTAATTTATGCTTAGGTGAATATGTGCGTAGTTCACAAGCCTATAACATACTAAATCTCAACTACCTGCCTGATCATTCACTGCAAAGTTTCAAGGGTACTTATTTTGCCCGTGGCGATGTATATAAAAACATTATTAAAACAGGGACAAAATCTGAATTAACGGCTTATGCGCTGTACCGTGCCATTCAATGTTATGCGCCAAGTGGCAATAATGAATGCCAAGACAAAGATGTAAATAAGTCGGTTCGAAAACAATGGTTTGATCAAATCAAACGCGACTATCCTGAAACCAGCTGGGCTAAATCTCTAAAATATTATTGGTAATTGATGATGATTTTGCAGGTGATCAAGTGGTCAAGAACATTTCGACTTTTGCTTATCTTGAGTATAGCTCTGTGTACAGCTTGCACACCGGCCCAATCTGGAAATACACAACAAGCTCAAACCGAATTACAGCAATGTGTTGATGCAGCACATTATTCAAGTTTTTGGATTTGGGGCAATATTTCTAGTAGCCCCTACTTACAGCAAGCCTCAGAGCTTTATATTTTACAAGGTGAAATGAATTGGAATAAACCTTTAAAGCAATCCGAGTTTATCCCACAAGGTATTCAAGTCCTCCATAAACCACAGCAGAAAATTTGGATTGTAATCCGTAGCCATCATTTACAATGGTCAAATAACAATATTCAGCAAATTTTGCAGCGGCTTAAACATTGGGAAAATAACGGCAATCAGATCCAAGGCTTACAAATCGATTTTGACGCCAAAACTAAAAACATTCATCAATATGCCTTATTCCTTGAAAATATACGAAAGCAACTACCTCAAAAATATCGTTTAAGCATTACTGGTTTAATGGATTGGACCAATGTTCAAGATCAGCAAACGCTCAGTATATTGCGCCGCAATATTGATGAGATCGCCATTCAAACTTATCGTGGTAGTGCCACGATCGAGAATTACACGAGTTATCTGAATAAAGTCTCAAAATTGAAACTACCCTATAAAATAGGCCTCGTACAACATGGCCGTTGGCACGCACCTCAACATTTAATTAATGATCCTTATTTTAAAGGTTATGTGGTGTTTTTATTACGTACCGCTAATCGGCCTTAAACCATAAATAATTCAAGCATTTTAAATCCATGCCTTGTATTTCAAACCTAAACGCTCTAAAATTCACGCTTCGCAATTATTGCGACACAACTTTGGTTGTGACTCCTTGCTTCAATCAATTAATGATTGGGGCTGCCTAAACCGTAAGGAGCTGACAATGCGTCACTACGAAATCGTACTATTGGTACATCCAGACCAAAGCGATCAAGTTGTGGGTATGGTAGAACGTTACCTAACTCACATCAAAGAAGCTGAAGGTCAAATCCACCGTCTTGAAGACTGGGGTCGTCGTCAATTGGCTTACCCAATCAACAAGATCCACAAAGCTCACTACATTCTTATGAATGTTGAGTGTGGTCAAACTACTCTTGATGAGCTAGAAGAATTGTTCCGTTACAACGACGCAATCATTCGTAGCCTTATCATCCGTCGTGAAAACGCTATCACTGAAGAGTCACTATTGGCTAAGAGTGCTGAAGAAAAACGTGCGCGTAAAGCTCAACGTGAAGAAGCACAACAAGCTCAAGACTCTGCTGAAGCATAAGGAGAACATAACATGGCACGTTTTTACCGTCGTCGCAAGTTCTGCCGCTTTACAGCTGAGAACGTTACGTACATCGACTACAAAGATATCGACACTTTAAAACAGTACATCACTGAAAACGGCAAGATTGTTCCTAGCCGTATTACAGGTACTAAAGCTCGTTACCAACGTCAATTAGCGCTTGCTATCAAACAAGCTCGCTACTTGTCTTTGATCCCTTACACTGACAATCATAAGTGAGGTTGAGCTGTGGATATTATCTTATTACAACGCATTAAAAACCTTGGTAAATTAGGCGATAAAGTTTCAGTTAAAGCTGGTTACGGCCGTAACTTCCTTATCCCTCAAGGTAAAGCAGTTGCTGCTACTGAAGCTAACACTGCTGCATTTGAAGCTCGTCGTGCTGAACTTGAGAAACAAGAAGCTGAGGTATTAGCTGCTGCTCAAGCACGTGCTGACCAATTGAACGAAGTTAACATCGTGATCACTGCTAAAGCTGGTGACGAAGGTAAACTATTCGGTTCTATCGGTACTCGTGACATCGCTGACGCGTTAACTAATGCTGGTCTTGTTGTAGACCGCGCAGAAGTTCGTTTACCAAATGGTGCGCTTCGCAACACTGGTGAATTCAACATCGCAATCCAATTGCATCATGATGTTGTTGCAGAAGTTCTAGTTACTATCGTAGCTGAGTAATTTCTTGCAAAGAAAAGAGCATGCTTACGCATGCTCTTTTTTTATCTGTAAAAAATAGTGCTCCAACTTTTTTATATTTTTAACTCTTCATTCAATTCAATGTATGACGAATTAATCGGAAATACTTGTTCGCATTTCTGTAGAAAACGCCTATCATTTCAGTTCAATGAAGAGTTGAAAAAACTGTAATTAGCACCCATTTCCATCACATTAAATGGTTTCAGCATCAGGGATTTTTATGTCACAGGCGAATGCCAGCAAGCCAAACTCTACGCCAACAGCAAAAACCACAGAACAAAGTTCGTTGAAAGAGTTTCGTACCCCACCCCATAACCTTGCGATTGAACAAGCTGTGCTTGCTGCACTGATGACCGTTGCAGAATCTTTTGAGCAAGTGGGTGATGTACTGACTGAAGCTGATTTTTATGCGACTCGTCATAAATATATTTTCCGTGCCATCGACCAGTTATCAAAAGATAGCTCACCTTATGATGCGGTCTTAGTCAATGACTGGCTAATTAAACAAAACTTGCTCGATGCTGCTGGTGGCGAAGAATATCTGATGCAACTGATGTCAGATTCACCTTCAAGTTTCTATAACCTTGAAACGTATGCTGCAAAAATTAAAGAGTTTTCCACTTTACGCAGCATGATTAAAGTCAGCTCAGAAATTTTACAAAATGCCTATGACACCAAAGGTCGCACAGTTAGTGAAATTTTAGACTTAGCTGAAACCAATATTTTCTCTATTGCTGAACAACACAATAACAACGCCAAAGCCCAAGGGCCGAAAGCGATTAACTCAGTTGTTGCTAGTGTTTTTGATAAGTTAAATGAACTATCACAAACGGAAGGCAGTATTACCGGTTTAACCACTGGCTTCGTTGAACTCGATAATAAAACTTCAGGTATGCAAGCAGGCGATTTGATTATTGTGGCGGCCCGTCCATCGATGGGTAAAACTACTTTTGCCATGAACTTGGTTGAAAGTGTGCTGTTTAATAACAACCTGCCCGCTCTAGTTTACTCTATGGAGATGCCCGCTGACTCGATTGCCATGCGTTTGATATCCTCGTTCGGTCGTGTACACCAAGGGCATTTACGTGCAGGTAAAATGGATGCTGATGAATGGTCAAAAGTCACCAGCACCATTGTGCATCTCCAAGAAAAGAATTTGTATATCGATGATTCGTCTGCACTACCTCCAACGGAAGTACGTGCCCGTGCGCGCCGAATTGCCAAAATGCACGGCGGTAAACTCGGCTGTATCATGGTCGATTATTTGCAGCTTATGAAAGTACCCGGTATGGGCGATAACCGTGTTGGCGAGATCTCGGAAATTTCCCGAAGCTTAAAGGCACTGGCTAAAGAAATGCACTGCCCTGTGATTGCACTGTCTCAGTTGAACCGATCACTGGAAAACCGTCCCAATAAACGCCCAGTGATGTCCGACTTACGTGAATCGGGTGCGATCGAGCAGGATGCCGATTTGATCATGTTTATTTACCGCGACGAGGTTTATAACAAAGAGTCTAAAGAAGCTGGTACTGCAGAAATTATTATTGGTAAACAGCGTAACGGTCCTATTGGTACTGTGCGTCTTGCCTTCGAAGGTCAATACACCAAATTTAGTAACCTCTCCCCTGAGTTTTATGCTCAGTATGATGATGAAGAGTAAAGACTCTTTATCATCCATTAATTCATCGACCCTGTAGGAGTATTTAGGGTGCGCCAAGCTACAGTTTATATTGATCAACAAGCACTTCAATATAATTTAAACCGTGTCAAACAACTTGCCCCAACCGCTAAAATTGTAAGCATGGTGAAAGCCAATGCTTATGGACATGGAGTTAAAGACTGCTTAGCAGCCTTAAAAGACAGTGATGCCTTCGGTGTTGCCTGCCTAGAAGAAGCCTTAGAAATTCGCGAACTGGGTTATGAACAACCCATTACTTTAATTGAAGGCATTTTCTCAGATGATGAAATGCAAATTATCATCGATAAAAAAATTGAATGTGTGGTGCATCATCAGCAACAACTAGATTGGTTACGTGCACATAAGGATGCCTATATTGCTCAAGGTCTGAAAGTTTGGGTCAAACTCAACAGCGGTATGAACCGTTTAGGTTTTAAAGTGCCTGAAATTATTGATGTCATCAATGCTTTAAAGGCGGAAGGTTTTACTTGCGTACTGGCGATGCACTTTGCCAATGCAGACGCAGAAAATCATCCTTTAAATGACCAACAACGTGAACAATTCTTACACGTAAAAGAAGCTTGTGCGCCAATCATGGGTTCGTGCTGTAACTCGGCTGCGATTTTCAAATGGCCAGAACTGAATTTTGATTTTGTTCGCCCAGGCATCATGCTATATGGCGCGACACCTTTCTCAGACCGTTCTGTAGAAGCATTAGATCTTAAACCGGTGATGACCTTTACCGCTGAAGTGATTGCTTTAAATAGCATTCAAGCTGGTGAATCTGTGGGTTATGGATCGACTTTCGTTGCAGAACAAGAAATGAATCTTGCGATTGTGTCGATTGGTTATGGTGACGGTTATCCACGTGCCTTCCCTAAACAAAACTATGTATCCATCCATGGACAGAAAACGCGTGTGATTGGCCGTGTTGCCATGGATATGATTGCGATTGATATCACCGGTATGCATGCACCGATAGGCACTGAAGTTGAGCTTTGGGGCAAAGATCGTCTGGTTGATGACGTTGCAGAAGCGAACGGAACCATTGGCTATGAATTATTATGCCGTATGAGCGCGCGCCCTGTACGTAAATTAGCTTAATTACGCCAAATCAAAAAGCCCAGATCAAATCTGGGCTTTTTTTTATCTCGCTTTTTTTATTCACTTTTTAAATTGATCGATTTGTTGATCAAATGGTTATTGAAAATAGTCAGCTGTTGGTTTTGCCAATTCAATCAAACCCTGACGCAATGCCTCTGACCAGCCTTTACTGATCATGGTGAAATATGGGTCTTCTTCATAAATGCGCTTACCATTTGGTATTTCTAAACTGTCCTTTTTATAAACCAAA
This sequence comes from Acinetobacter sp. YH01010, assembly GCF_013420775.1. Lineage (NCBI taxonomy): Bacteria > Pseudomonadati > Pseudomonadota > Gammaproteobacteria > Moraxellales > Moraxellaceae > Acinetobacter > Acinetobacter sp. YH01010. Next base: position 30,890 of record NZ_VOYF01000010.1, read on the forward strand.
GCATCTAAAGGCATACCTACAGATACATTTGAGCGTATCGTTGAATCAAAAGAAATTAAGCTACAACGCATTGCTTCATCGAGTGGCATATCGTAACGCAAAGTTCGGTCGAGTATCGGCTTGCCATATTTGCTTTCACCAATTTGAAAATATGGGGTATCCGGTGTCGCACAAATAAAGTTGCCTTGCGGATAGATGTTATATAACTGCATATCTGCACTGCCAATTTGACCGCCTACCAATAAACTACAGTAATAATTACTTTGTTCTAAAGTATCTGATGTGACATCTGAGATGACTTTTTTTAAGGTATGCCCGACCAATTCAGCCACTTCGAACATCGTATTTACACTATATAAATTCGGCTCTTGTTTGACCTCTAGTTGATTGTGTAAATGCCCGATGACTGCTTGTGTTGTGGCTAAATTTCCAGAGGTTTGGATGGTAATAAATCGCTCACCCGCAATACCAAAGGTATAAAGTTTACGAAAAACTGAAATATGGTCAACACCTGCATTTGTCCGTGTATCACTAATAAATACCATGCCATCTTTTAACCGTAATGCACAACAATAGGTCATTTTTTTCCCTCAAATGATTAACAACTCAGCACTTGTACAATTGAGCTCATAGACTCAATACCACCTTTATCACGAACGCCTCGAACTGGAGCTACATCCCAGTAGTCCCGCCCAATCGCGACATAAATATGTGATTGTGGTGTAAATAGCTGATTACTGACATCAAAACAATACCATTTATTTTCGATATACACTTCTACCCAAGCGTGACTGGCAAGGTGGCTACTATTCGGCACAAATAAATACCCAGAAATATAACGTGCAGGAATACCCAAATAGCGACACATTGCGATCATGACATGGCTATGATCCTGACATACCCCTTGCTGGTGATGAAAAGCATCAATCGCTGAAGTATGTACCGATGTTTGATTCGATACATAGGGAATATGCGCCAATATCGCTTCAGCCAAACGAATCAGATTGGCACGATTGATACGAGGGACATAGCAATCGGCAAAACTTTTCATGTGAATATCGTACTGCGTACTCGGCGTTGGCTGTAAAAACAATTTCGGGTTTAAATCATCCGCATTTGAATCTGTTGAGCTCAAATTCATCTCTACGATGCCCTGCGCCATAATGGTCATTTGCAGATAAGGTTCGCGCTGCGTTGTGGTCAACCACACATTACCAAAAGTATCCAATTGCATATCACGCTGCCCCGGCACACTCACATCCCAATTTTGCACCTGTTGGTGTGCATTGGTGGACGGGGTCATTTTGATATATTGAATGCTTCTGTTTACCACATCAGTGTAAACATAATGGGTCTGATGGTTGATCATGAGCCTCATACAGCCACCTCAAACATATTTTGGATATGATCACTGAAATGGTAGAAGTTTTGGCTATTCGGCTGCTGTTTAAGTGCCAACCATGCCTCTTGCACGCTTTCCCATCCAAACTGAACCAAAGCCATGACAATATGTTCAATCTTCGCTAGGGTGTGTTGAATGTCCTGCTGCATGCGTAACTGGCGATCAAGCTGCTCTATGGCTTGTCCTAAACTAAAAAATAAAAATACATCTTCAGATTCGGACTCTAAAACATCTTGGCAATCTGTTACCACGTCACAGATATAACCTGGGTTATCACTCGCATTACGAATTAAACGGCTGAGTTCTGCATAACTTTTTGCTGAAAGTACACCCCTTAAGTCCTGAATATTACTTTGCGCATATTGAAATTGGCTGGAAAATGACGCCGGCTGCTCCGCATTTAAAACTAACTCATTCATTGAGTCGGCATCAAATGCTGGCAAACAAAAAGCATGTGCATAGTTCAATGCCGTATCAACATCTTGAAAAGGGAAAATACTGCATAAATATTGAGTACGTGCTAAATAACGCCCCAACCAAAAAATATGTTCTGCATTACTGTTTAATAAAATCATGTTTTGCTCCTTCACTGGAGTGCTATGAGCGTAAATCGTCTACTACCCACGTATCTTTAATGCCGCCGCCTTGAGAAGAATTCACTACCAATGAACCTGCTTGCATCGCGACACGAGTTAAGCCACCTGGTACAATTTCAGTTCGATATGGTGAACTCAGTACAAATGGGCGTAAATCGATATGGCGTTCCGAAACACCCGCCTCACTTAGGGTTGGGCTGACAGATAAATTTAAAGTCGGCTGTGCAATATATAAATGTGGTGCTGCGGCCACTTTATCTTTAAAGCTATTTAATTCTTGTAAAGAGGCTTGCGGACCGATCAGCATGCCGTAACCACCTGAACCCTGCGCTTCTTTGACCACCAATTTTTCGATATTCGAGAGCACATAATCCAATTCGTTCTGCTCACGACATTGATAGGTCGGCACATTTTTCAGGATCGCTTGTTCGCCTAAATAGAAATGAATCATTTTATCCACATATGGATAAATCGATTTATCATCTGCTACGCCTGTTCCCGGTGCATTTGCAATGACCACATTATGTTGCATATACGCTGACATGAGCCCTGCTACGCCCAAAGTACTGTCAGGTTTGAAACATAATGGATCGAGAAAAGCATCATCCACACGACGATAAATTACATCAACCTGTTGTCGGCCTTTAATGGTTTTCACATAAACCTTATCGTTTTCTACATAAAGGTCACGCGATGTCACTAAGGGTACATCCATCTCCCTTGCCAAAAAGGCATGTTCATAATACGCACTGTTAAAACGCCCTGGGGTTAAAACCACGATAAACGGGTTATCGACGTAGGCATTTTCTGCAAGAATTTCACGTAAAAGCTGCGGATACTGCTCAATCCCCATGATGTTGCTTTGCTGGCAAAGTTCAGGCATCAGTTTTTGACTGATCTTACGGCTTTCTAGCATATACGACACACCAGACGGTGTTCTAAGATTATCCTCAAGGACGTAAAATTCGCCTGATTGATCTCGGATGATATCAATGCCACTGATTTGGCTATAAATTTTACCTTTTAGCCCATGCATATACATTTGTGGCAAATAGGCTTCATGGGTTAAGACTTGCAGTTCAGGAATAATTCCTGCTTTTAAAATATCTTGTTGATGATAGACATCATGTAAAAACAGATTGAGTGCTTTCACGCGCTGTGCGCAGCCTAGAGATAAATTATTCCATTCCTTTCGTGCAATCACACGCGGAATAAGATCATAAGGTATGGTGCGTTCAATGCCCTCATCTTCGCCATACACTGTAAAAGTAATGCCTTCATAGAGAAAATGTTGTTTTGCAACCTGATTTAGTTGCTTCAATTCATCAAGCGTATGCTGTGATAACCACTGCTCTATCCGTTGGCATGATTCATTAGCTACCGTTTTGCTGTCGCGCATTTCATTAAAAAAATCCGAATTGAATTGATTAAACAGCGCATATCCTCGAGCAAGTGGTAAAGTTTTTAATGTAGAGACAGAAGTATTAACCAACTTTGCCTCATAACCCTCAATTCCATTTGAAGTTGTATTACGATTTTCTTTCAGCATAGCAACTCCATGTTTTTGTCATGTTTTGTAAATCAGATAAAGCAATATATATGCCATCAATACATATGCTGCTTCTCTTTGATTATTTATGCATCATTTTTGCAAAGTGGTACAGCATGTAACTGCTCAAGTTGTGTCAAATTGCGTTATTAAAATCATCTTAGTTTTTTCAGATGAAGACTTGCTTAACGCAGGAAGATTTCTTATTGTGTCCCACAGCATCATTTTATTCATTTAAGTCCAAGTTCAAGCACTAGATTATGTCTTCACAAGAAAAAGAAACGTCGAACAGCCTCTATCGTCAGTGGCAAATTCTTTCACGACTGTCCACAGGTAAGTGGATGGGTACGCGTGAATTACAAGAAATACTGAACCGTGAAGGCATTGATATCAGCCTACGCACCATTCAGCGTGACTTAAATCAAATTTCTCTGCGTTTCCCAATTGAGAGTAGTAAAACAACTCCACAAGGCTGGCGTTGGCGTTCTGATGCACCGATTCAAAGCTTGCCACATATGACCAGCTCGCAGGCGGTCACCTTTATGATGGTTGAGGAGCACCTAAAACATTTGCTTCCACCAAGCTTAATTGAAGAAATGAATCCTTGGTTTGACCTCGCACGTCGAAGTCTGTCGTCGCAAAATAATGTCCGTCAGTGGATTAACCGCGTGCGAATCGTGCCAGCAACTCAGCCATTGATTCCTCCTGTAGTTGAAAAAGCCGCACAACAATCAATTTATGAAGGCTTACTACAAGACAAACAACTTGAATGTCTGTATCAAGGTCGTGGACAACAAAGCGAAGAAAAGACCTATATTTTAAATCCACTCGCTTTGGTCCAAAAAGGTGCAATTATCTATTTGGTTTGCACACGTCATGACAAAACAGACATCCAGACCTTTGCTTTACATCGTTTTAAATCTGCTACGGTCTTAAATTCACGTGCATTACACCCTGTCGATTTTGATATCGATGCCTATATTGACTCTGGAGCGCTTGGCTTCCGTGTGGACTTCAATAAGCCGACTGAAATGATTCAGCTCAAATTAACCATGTCGGAATCAGAAGCAGTTTATTTTGAAGAAAGTCAGCTAAGTAAAGATCAAGTGATTCAAAAAACCGAAGATGGCTGGGTTGAAGTTAGCGCAACAGTACCATTTACCTCTCAGTTAACTTGGTGGCTACGTAGTTTTGGTAAAAAGATTCAGAAAATTGAACCTGAAGAAGTCGCTGTCGTTGTACAACAACGCAATGACTAAACTGATCTAAGGTTTTCTGCTACCTTAAATACTAACTAATGTTACGCACATAAAAGTAATTTCGCATTTTAAAAATGATTTTTAAGTCTATTCAACGGAGTCTTACATCTAGGGCTTAAATAAAGGAATTAGCCTTCGGCTGGAGGTACTTTTGTTTCGGCAAAAGTACCCAAAACCATTGTCATCCGCAAAACTCGTTCACTAACGTCTACTTATTCAAAGTATCGCAAAAACATTTTTAAATAAATGTAGTCCTGTCTCAAACACTTGCGGATGACCTTACCGCGTATCATTCTTTTATTTGAGGTGACAACTTCTAACGCATAATGAATATCTAGTACATTATTTATGCTTAGATTTTCCCTTAAAATATCAACACATAAAAAAGTCCCAACGCTGGGACTGGATAATTTCTTAGAATATTTTTGTAATTTTAGTCGGTTAGGTCAAAGGAACTACAGCATAAGTATCTGCTGAATACCTTATGCCATAGCGCTAATTTCTCATGGCTATAATCAATTACTGACATAGGCAGGCTAGGTCGGCATTATTATAACGAATAGATTTCATAGTCATATTCAGCACCTCGTGTTTAGAAAGTAAAATCACTTTAACCTCCATTTTACGTACTGTGAAATAACAAGAACCGCGCTGCTTTTCACAAATTTTCTTAAAGAAGATTCCTGCTTTTCTTATCTGATTTGGCTTTAAATGAAAAATTCATCCAACTTCAATGTTGTTTTTTATAAATGCTACACTGAATCAACAAATTAAAGCTTGAGCATTGTGCATAAACTCGGCAAATTATGAGCAAATGAGCTGAATAAGATTTTTCAAAATATGGCCAGTCCAGCGCAAACTATTCGCCACAAGCTACTAAATACTTTTTTTTCTCGGCATTCCATTTGGTTTGCTTGTATTTTTATCTTCCTACTCATTTCGAGTTTTCATTTAGGTTATTCCCCTCGTTATATTCAATATTTTATTCCACAAACCTTATTGAATAGTATCTGGGTCATTACTGGGCTTTTAAGCTTATTGGGTTTGTATGACGTCATACAAAACAAACATTCGATTTTAAAAAATTACCCTATCATGGGGCACTTTCGTTTTCTATTTGAAGAATTTCGACCTGAAATTCGCCAATATTTTATTGAATCTGATCAAGATGCACTGCCCTTTTCTCGTATGCAACGTAGCTTGGTCTATCAACGCGCAAAAAACCAAAATGCAGATAAACCATTTGGTTCAATTGTTGATGTTTACCAAAATGATTACCGCTTTATTAATCACTCCTTGTCACCTTGCATTCCTGCCATTCCTGAAACATTCCGTATTAACATTGGCAATGAACAATGCAAGCAACCGTATAGCGCATCGATATTAAACATTTCTGCGATGAGCTTTGGTAGCTTAAGTGCCAATGCCATTCGTGCCTTAAACTTAGGCGCAAAAATGGGTAATTTCTACCATGACACCGGTGAAGGCAGTATTAGTCCTTATCACTTGGAAAATGGTGGCGACATTGTTTGGGAACTCGGTAGTGGTTACTTTGGCTGCCGTACGATTGATGGTCAATTCGACCCTGTACGTTTTGCTGAACAAGCCAAGCACCCTCAAGTCAAAATGATTGAGATCAAATTATCTCAAGGTGCAAAACCAGGCCATGGTGGCATTTTACCTAAAGACAAAATTTCCGAAGAGATTGCTCAAATCCGTGGTGTAAGCCGTGAACATGACTGTATCTCTCCATCTAGCCATCCTGCCTTTAGCACCCCTATTGAAATGATGCAATTTATTCAGCAATTGCGCGAACTGTCAGAAGGCAAACCTGTGGGTTTTAAACTGTGTATCGGGCAACCATGGCAATTTATGAGTATCGTAAAAGCTATGTTACATACAGGGATTACACCCGATTTTATCGTGGTAGATGGTTCTGAAGGTGGGACTGGCGCAGCACCGATTGAATTGATTGATAATATGGGTACACCCCTGCGTGAAGGCCTACTCTTTGTTAATAACACCCTGATTGGTGCAGGCTTACGTTCAAAAATTAAAGTCGGTGCCAGTGGTAAAATTATTAGTGCTTTTGATATTGCCAGTACCATGGCAATTGGTGCAGATTGGGTCAACTCAGCTCGTGGCTTTATGTTTGCAGTTGGGTGTATTCAAGCTCAAAGCTGTCATACCAACCAATGTCCAGTTGGCGTTGCGACACAAGACAAAGACCGTCAAAAAGCCATCCATGTTCCGACCAAAGCAGAACGTGTTTTTAATTTCCACAAAAATACCTTGCATGGCTTATCTGAACTTATTGCCTCAGCAGGTTTACAACATCCATCAGATATCCGTGCGCACCATCTAGCGCAGCGGATTAATAACCGTGAAATTAAAAACTATGCACAGCTACATTTTTGGTTAAAAGATGGGGAGCTGCTCAGTTGTGAAAATAAAGATGAAGAAAACTTCTATTTCCGTATGTGGAATATGGCCCATCTAGAAAAGTTCTGATTCCTCCACCCAAAAAAAAGAGGCGACTACGCCTCTTTTTTTCGTCTAGATCCATCACACTGATTAAGGTAAGCTGTGCTCAATCGTCAATTAGTAACTGATGTTACGCGCGTAAAAGTAAATACGCATTTTTTAAAATAATTTTTAAGCCTATTCGACGGAGTCTTACATCTAGGGCTTAAATAAAGGGATTAGCCTTCGGCTGGAGGTACTCTTACGAAACGTTGTTTCTCATTTGGTAAAATGAGAAGCGTGCTTCGCAAGGAAATCATCTTGCGGTGCAATGCACCTCACCCGCAAAACTCGTTCACTAGCGTCAAATTATTCAAAGTATTGCAAAAACATTTTTGATTAGGAGTAGTCCAGTCTCAAACACTTGCGGATGACCTTCCCGCGTATCGTACTTTTATTTAAATCAAATTACGCTCCTGATGTTAGTGCGTAACATCAGTTAGTAATAAGACTTACTGTTGGATTGAGCATGCAAGAATGCCGGGATCAAACCTGTTAATGCAGCACGAATATCGGCACGTTCATTAATCAGCTGATGTGAACCTTCTTCAAGCATGAGAAGCGTCTGTAAACGGAATTTACGACGTATAAACTCAATGTTATAACGCCAATCCACCGTCTGATCCTGTGCACCTTGGGCTAACCACACTGGAATACGACACGCAGGTCGTTCTTCCATTTCCTGCATCCATTTTGACATGGCCAAAATCCAGTCCATGCCCATCATTCGAGGTTGTAGAGGATCTTTTAAACGTACAAAACGTAAAAACTCAGGGTTGTGATTATTCCGTCTAAAATGACGGGGCACTTCACGTTTAATACGACGAATAATGCCTAATCCAACCGAGTTATGCCACCATGCCGTTTTTGCAGGGCGAATCAGCGGAGATAATAATAAAACCCGTTCGACATAAGGGTTTTTGCGATGTTCAGCAAAATCTAACAGATGATGCAGCCAAATCGCACCACCCGTACTCTGCCCAATCCCTAACCATGGGGTTGGTAGTTGAGCTGCATGTTTCACATAACGATATACCGCTTCCAAAACTTGTTGGTAATGGTCAAAGTTTTGAATACTGGCTGGCGAGCCATTGCTTAGACCATGCCCCGGTAAATCATAGGTCAAAACACTAAAACCTTGATCTAAGAGCTCACGAATAATCGGCTGATATATTCCACTATGCTCTAAATAACCATGTAATAAAAATACAGTGCCTTTAATGACATCTGTTTCAGCCTTTAGTTTCGGTTGAAACACTTGTACATGTAGTTTGAACAAAGGCATTTCTACATAGCCTTGCCAATGTTCGCAGTTCAAGGCATCTAAACCATAAAGTCGTCTATAAGACTGTATTTCAACACTAGGCTCAAAAGGTCGATTTAAATTTAGAGGTTCTAATACTTGTGGGGTTAATTCTCGACTTGGAATAGGAAGATCTAATTGTTTAAGGATTGAAGGATTAAGAAATGGGATATCTGACATTATGGGACCTCCCGACAGTCACTTGAGCCAAACCAAACGTCACGTAAGGTGGCTAATAATTCATAATTGGCACGACGACTATGGTCATAATTTTTTTCACTTGGTCGCCATGTGGTTAATGTCGTTGGCATAGGTGCAACAACAGGAATGGTTTCAATACCATTTAATGCAAATAAACGCCGTGTTCGAGGCATATGATATTGGTCGGTGATTAAAATAACCGTCGGTGCGCCGCCTTTTTTCTGTAAAAGTAACGAACTAAAGCGTGAATTTTCGCAAGTATTCATACTCCGGTTTTCAAGCAATTTCGCATCGACATCATATTGCTTTAACCAAGCTTGCATATACGGTGCTTCCACACCACTCAGTACAATCGGTAGCTTATGTGTGCGTTCGACATCGAGTGTTTTTTCCAGTCGAAGTCGTGTGTAGTCATTCACCACGATATCTTTATCATTTTTATCTAAAGTTAAGCCACCACCTAACACCACGATCGCATACGGATCTGCGGTTGGTTTCTTCAGGGTTTTATCTTTCATTTTGGCTAGATCAAGATAGGTTTCATCATCGATCGGTTCCGCTTCTGAAGCAGCTTGTTCAATTTCATGAGTTTTTAAGAACTCTGTATATTGCGTCATGAGTCCTTTATTTTCCGCACTATTGAGTTCGAGCAGCTCTTTCATTTTTTGAGCAGGATTTTCCGCCATTGCTTCAGAGGATGCCGCCTCGGATGCAGAAGGATTCAGCAAAGGAACTTTCGGTATGTCCTTTTGATTATCACTTATTTCTTTTTCATGTTCTTCTTCAATGAGCTGCTGTAAAGCCTTATAACGCGCTTGTATAAGGGTCAAGTCTTGAGGCTCATCGGACTGTATGGTTTGCTCCATGAGTTGTAAATACGCTTGGCGTGCAATCCATAAATCTGAGCCCGGCTCATAGTTATCATCATCACTCAAAGCACCGAGTTTTTGACTTTGCGCTGCGAGCTGATTGACTTCTACAGGAACGAAATAATTTAAACTTTTAACAATTAATTTAGAATAAAACGGCGTATAGATAAAAATCATCAGACAGCCCAAAAGTACAAATAGCACTGCGGCAATTTGTACTAAGCGAACCATCCAATGTGTTTTATGCATAAATCTAAAACCTATGTTTTTATTAATCTGCGTGAGATCGAATCAAGCCATTTGTATCAAATAATACAGGCTCTGGATGTAGTTCAATATTAAATTTTTCAAAAACATCATGTTGTACAGCTTTGTAAGTTGTACGCACATCTTGCAGCGTGGCGTCTTGGTAATTGACCAATACCAAAGCTTGCTTATGAAACATTCCCACTGAACCCACAGATTTCCCTTTCCAACCCGCTTGGTCAATCAACCAGCCCGCTGCCAGTTTTACCGCATTATTCGGTTGTGGGTAATGGGGTAAATTTGGAAATTGCAGCGCAATTTGGTCAAAGGCTTGCTGGCTAATCACAGGATTTTTAAAGAAACTTCCGACATTTGGAAATTCTTTCGGATCTGGAAGTTTGGTTTGACGGATATGAATGACTTGTTGTTGTAGGTTTTCTGCACTTAAGTCTTCGCCTACCGCCTGCTTTAAATCACCATAATTTAATTTTAAATCGGCATGTTTTAAAAGTTTAAAAGTCACATGCGTAATAATAAAACGCTCTGGCTCATCTTTAAAAATACTATGGCGATATGAAAAATGACAATCGGCAGCGCTAATACTACTTTGCTGTTCTGTTACTCGGTCATAGACCTGCACAGATTCAATAAATTCACCCGCCTCAACACCATAAGCTCCAATATTTTGCACAGGTGAAGCACCGACTAAACCAGGTATCAGTGCCAAATTTTGTAAGCCATAAAACTGGTGTGTCGTCGTCCAAAGTACAAAGTCATGCCACACTTGCCCTGCACCCACTTTTAAAGTTTGAGTTGCGGCATCGTCTTGTACATATTCAATACCTTGAATATCCATGTGCATCACCAAAGCATGTATTTGCTCAGGCAACAGCATATTACTGCCTCCTGAAAGTACCAATACATTTAATTGCTCAGCTTTGGCAAAGTCGAGCGCTGCTTGGATATCTTCTACCGATTGAACACGTACATAATGAGATGCTACAGCATCGAGGCTTAATGTATTAAATGGCTTAAGCTGAACCTGTGTTTGAATTTGCATTCTTAAACCTTAATTTTTTTGCTGTGCTTGTAACTGAGTTTTTAAATAATTGACCCAAGCCTGACTGCTAGATTCGCATTGATCTAATACATGTTCAAACCCTGCATCACCACCATAGTACGGATCTGGTACTTCTTGTTGCGGATATTGGTGATCATGTTGACTCATCAAAGACACTTGTGCACGTAGTTGACCGAATTGTTGCTGCGCCTTTTGCATGAGGTTTTGAATATTGTCTAAATTTTCGTAGTCCATGGCCAAAATCAAATCAAATTCAATAAAATCATGAACCGTTAACTGACGTGCGCGTAATGCAGATAAGTTATAGCCTCGTAATTTTGCATGCTGTTGGCTACGAAGATCAGGCGCTTTGCCCGGATGATAATTGCTCGTACCCGCAGAGTCGACGTGAATATTGAGTTGCGCTTCATCACAAAAATGTCTGAGAACCACTTCAGCCGTAGGTGAACGGCAAATATTTCCTAAGCAAACACACAACACCTTATATGGCGTGCTGGATGACATAACAACCTCAAGACTACTTTTATTTCAAGCGTCTTATGTTAAGTTATTTACAGGATGAATCCTATATCAACACTCAAGAATAATGTTTATTTGGATATAAAAAATTAGGGATAAGCCAATGAGTCAATTTCAGTTTCAAACCGTCAGCAATATTATTTCAGGCTTAGGCTCTATTTCCCAACTGAGAGAGGTCCTAGGCGACTTTCAAGCCAAACGTGTCATGCTTGTGACCGACCCCGGTATGTTGCAACAACAATTACATTTACCCATTTTGGATATTTTAGAAAGTATCCATCAAGACTATGTAATTTATTCCAGTATTCAAGCTGACCCTGCAGAACATATAGTTTTGGATGCAGTTCAATTTGCCAAGAATGAAAAAGTAGATTTGATTATTGGTTTTGGCGGTGGCAGTTCAATGGATGTGGCTAAAATTATTGCGATTTTGGCTCATCCTAAGCAAACACAGCAGATCAGTGATTTATATGGTGTAGCTAATGCAAAACGACCACGCTTGCCACTCATTTTGATTCCGACAACGGCAGGGACCGGCTCTGAAGTCACACCAATCTCTATCGTCACTACAGGTGAAACCACCAAAACAGGTATCGTCTCCCCTGTACTGTATGCCGATGTCTGTATCCTCGATGCGAACTTTACATTAAATCTTCCCGCACACATTACCGCAGCAACCGGTATCGATGCCATGGTGCATGCCATTGAAGCCTATACGTCAAAAATTAAAAAAAATCCGTATGCGGATATGCTCGCCAAACAAGCTTTGCGTTTATTAAATAAAAACTTAGCACTGGTTTTACAAGATGGACATAACCTCGAAGCGCGTCAGCACATGCTAGTCGGTTCAATGCTTGCAGGTCAGGCCTTTGCTAATGCACCTGTTGCAGCGGTGCATGCACTCGCCTATCCACTCGGTGGACACTTTCATCTATCGCATGGTCATACCAATGCACTGGTTCTAGCCGAGGTGTTAAAGTTTAATGCACCTCAGGCCAAGCAGCATTATGCAGAACTCATGAGTTGGCTAGATCCATACAGTACGGGCTGTACCGATGGTTTATGTGATTTATTTATTGATCATATGCAAAATCATTTAGATCAGAGCGGTTTGGTGCTAAAACTCAGCCAACTGAATGTGCCTGAAAATATGCTCAATCGTTTAGCAGAAGACGCATTATTACAAACACGACTATTACAAAATAATCCGCGAGAACTGCAGTTTGAAGATGCACGCCAGATTTACCAATCAATTTATGCCTAAAGTTCACTCATTTTTGAAATAAAGAAAATACCAACGATGAAACCTGAAACTAAACGCCGCCAAAACTATCGATTTTTATTTCCAATCCAAACGCGTTGGGCAGACAACGATATGTATGGCCACGTCAATAATGTCACCTATTACAGCTATTTTGATACCGCTGCAAATGCGCTCTTGATTCAACATGCCGGTTTTGATTTGCGAAATACCCCGATCATTGGTTTAGTGGTCGATTCAGCCTGCAGCTTTTTACAAGAACTGTCCTATCCTGAAATCATTGAAGTTGGGGTTTCGATTGAAAAAATTGGCAATTCTTCACTGCGTTATGACTTAGCCATTTTTAAACAAGGACAAAATGAGGCTGCTGCCCAAGGACATTTCGTACATGTGTTTGTCGACCGCCAAACACGAAAAAGCACCTCGATACCCGATGATATGCGATATGCTTTAACTCAGTTTTTACTTTAATTTTTATATCCAGCTTAAAACTTATTTGAGCTGGATATTTTGCAACTCACCATCAAAGCTTTTGAGTAAGTCTTTCACAACAGGCTCTGCATGTAATAACTCATTTGCACGTGCAAACGCTTTTTCTTTGCGGACATGCTGTAAAGCATACGGTGTGGTTTCTTCGACATCTTCAAAGCTGATATGGAAACGACATTTTGACCATTGTGCATGAATGGCTTGTTCCAATACATGCTGTAATTGAGTCACTAAAGCTTCGTATCGCTTTGGAATATGGAAAGTCGATTCACCGTCAATCGTACCGCGCATAATGCCATGCTGCGCCAACTCTTGTACCGCAGGTGAAAGTTGACTATTTCGGAACCAATACTCCCACTTTTCGACCGTCCACTCACCTTCAAGGGTTTGAGGCTGTAAAGTCAAAATATCTTGTGGCATCAAGGGAGAAGATGAACCCGTTTGAACAACATCCGAAGAAACGGAACTTTGCGTAACTTGTGGTGATGCTAGATCAAAACCATTGTCGCCTTGAGCACCCGAAACTGATTCATTCACCACATGTTGTGGTTCAATGGCATTTATCAAATGTGGCTGAGCTGTTTCAGGCTCTACACTTTTTGACTCTAAAGCTGTTGGTTCTAAAGGTGCAATATCTTCAAAATTTATAGCGCTCACATCAACTTCTTCAGTTTCAGTACTCGGCGTCGGATCTAAATCAAATAATGTATCTTCTGCCACGGCATCCATAACAAGCGTGTCATTTTGCTGTGTCGATACAGACTCAACCGGTGCAACCTCTTGCGTATCTAGAGTGCCATTTGCTGTAGATGCTGTAGAAGTTTGGCTTATTGCGTCTTCTTCAGGATCATCTAAAAAATCATCAGATGAAGGTTCGTCGGCTGCAGGTGCAGAAACATAGCCATCATCGTCATCATAATGTGAATCATCAAAATCATCGAAAGCTGGCGATGTGTCTACAGCGGGTACAGCTTCAGGCTGCTCAACAGTGGCAACCTGTGCAGCAGACTCAACAACGGTATTGGGTTGCTGCAAAGACTGTGTTTGAGTCGGCTGAACTGTTTCGGCCTGATTTTGAGCAAGCTGTGGCTGTGCGGCTGACTCTTGCTGTACGGCAGAGACCAACATTTCGTTTGGCTGTAATGGTCGGAATGCTAATAGACGCAGCACACACATCTCAAAACCTTGCTCTTGCGTGACTGCCAACTGCAAGTCTGCCCGACCTTTGCATGCGACTTGATAATACAACTGCAAATCTTGAGCTGAAATCAACTGCGACAATTGCATAATTTTTTGATTGATCTCAGCGCTATATTTCAACGCTAAGTCTGGCAAGTATTGTAATAATGCCAGTTCATGTAACGTTGAAATCAACTGATCTAATACCAGCGAAACATCCAACGCTTGTTGACGGAATTGCATGAGTAAAGCACTCACGCGTTCACGCTGATTTTGATGAATGGCTAAAATCAAATCATAAATGATCGTACGGTCAATTAGGCCCAACATGTCTTTAACATCTTGGTGCTGAATTGAACCCTGACCATAGGCAATCGCCTGATCAGTTAGTGACAATGCATCACGCAGTGAACCTTGAGCCGATTCAGCAATTTGCCAAATCGCATCTTGCTCCGCTTGAATTTGTTCTTTTTGTAAGATATCTGTCAAATGCGATGTGATTTCATCCACCGCTAAAGGACGCAAAGTAAATTGCAGACAACGTGAAATTACAGTAATCGGTAATTTTTGTGGATCTGTAGTAGCAAATAAGAACTTCACATGCTCTGGCGGTTCTTCTAGAGTCTTTAATAACGCATTAAATGAATGCGTAGAGAGCATATGCACTTCATCGATTAGATAAACCTTGAAGCGACCTTGGGTTGGAGCATAAGGAACGTTGTCGAGAAGTTCTCGAGTATCTTCAACTTTGGTCCGTGATGCAGCATCGATTTCAATTAAATCAATAAAACGGCCTTCATTTACTGCTTTACACGTTGGGCAGACTTCACACGGCGTTGATGTTACACCCGTTTCACAGTTCAGACATTTTGCCAAAATACGGGCAATGGTGGTTTTACCCACGCCACGAGTACCTGTAAATAAATACGCATGATGTAACCGACCACGCTCTAAGGCACTGGTAAGTGCGCGTGACACATGGTTTTGCCCCACGAGTTCAATGAAATTTCGTGGACGGTATTTTCGTGCAAGTACTTGATACATGTATGCTCCTTTTTACAGGTGTAAGCATACTGTTTTTTTGTCTAATAGTGAAATAAATGGCAGAGTTTGGACAACAAAAATCCGATCTTGAGCTATCACAATGATCAGGCAAATTTAATATAAATTACGAATGCTTAAACTGCTTTATTTAAAAGGAAATCACTCTGCATTTGATAGCGTTTCGCCGTCTGGTCTTCCCGAATTTCAAGTAATTGCTGATCCAAATCTACATACAATAGATTGCGCGTTTGCACATTCATAAGTTCTAGCTGCTGCTTTGATTCATCTTTAAAACGAATTACACCTTTTAGCACTTCTACTTCGTTATGACCACTTAGACTTTCACGAGTAAGTGTATAGGTTTGGTCTTCATGTAGCTCAAGAGCCACAGCCATACCGGGACAATCTTCACAACGAGAAAGACAGCCCATACACGGCGTTGTACCTTTAAAATCACCCACCCATGCAGCTTGCTGTTTTTCGGCAGTAATCGCTTCTATCTCTTTTGCTTTCGTTGGAGTTGAATCCTGACAACCCAACATTGCCGACGTTGCGACTAAGGGAATCAAAACAACTTTTTTCATAGGGATATCACAGCAGTCTAAAACAGCGAGGGAAAATAGCATATTTTTCACATTTCCCCAATTTCTGTTCTATCCCGAAGTATCTTAAAGCCAGCCCTTGCGTCCTTTAAGTGCTTTGTCTGCACAGCGTAGCGTTTCTTGAGTTAAGCCCCATAAGCGATAATCGCCGGTAATTGAACCCGTCGCAAAGTTATGTGTATAAGCAAAACTTAAATCACGCTGCGGATCACACCAGGCCCCAGAACCATTAAAACCAATATGTCCAAAACCTTCACTAGATTTACCTAAAGTTAAAATTCGATGATATCCCAAACGCCAATTCATCGGTAAAGGCATAATACGATCACGTTTTTTATATTGAATTTTACTTAAAGATTCAAAAACTTGTGGTGTGATTAAGGTCTGTCCTCGCCACTGGCCATGATTGGCTAGCATTGCATAGATTTTCGCTAAACTATTAGCACTAAATACGCCTGTTGCCGCAGGAATAATGGCTTGCAAACCCTCATCACTAAAAAATGAAAACTTGCGCATTCCTTTTGGAATCATACCATCTTGAAAGTCTTGCAAATTTTGTCCTGAAATTTGCAGGAGCTGATCAAAGATTGACGGTTTTCGTGTCTCGGTCTTTTTTTTCGTTGTCTGCGCTTGGGTATTTTCTTGAACAGAAGCATCTATAGTGCGTTCTTCTTTTTTCTTTTTCGGAATCAAGCGTGCAACCTTACCAAGTTGATGCTCTGGTACGCCAAAAAAAGCATGATCCAATGCTAAAGGCTCAACCAAATAGTGTTGCATCAGTTCAGTAAGCGGTCGACCTGTGGCCTTTTCAAGTACACCACCTACTTGCCAGCCGAAGGTTAACGGTTGATATGCCGCATCAGTTGTCGGCCCAAAACGTGGTTTAGCTTGTTCAATGACGTTGAGCATATGCGGCCAATCTGCCATTTCGGATGCTGTTTCAATGATATTACGGATATCGTATAAACCACTTTGATGACTCAGTATGTGCCTTAATGTGATATCCGACTTACCATTTTGAGCAAACTCCGGCCAATATGTTGCAACGGGAGTATCGTAATCAAGAAAGCCTTCGCTCACTAAAATATGTGCTAGCGTTGCAAGTACGCCTTTACCCGTGGAATAACAGACCGAGGGGGTATTGGACTTCCAAGCTTCTTCGGCTGATTTTTTACCGGTCCAAATATCCACAACTTTTTGACCTTTAAAATACACCACTAAAACAGCTCCGCCTAAGTGGGTTCGAGCATCCTGCATCCGGCTAAATTGCACCGCCAAATCCTGAAACGCCTCGTCGACTGTACCTTGATAATTATTCTTTTGTGCAAATAGATATTCTTTGAGCGCCTGCATCATCATTCCTTTGAATATGAATCGCTTGAGATTAAAACAAAAAAGCCTAAACCGATATCGATTTAGGCTTAAGTCTTAAAGTGCCTTTACACTTCCCGCTACATGCGGCTTTTTGTTCTTACTATTTCGAATGGCAAACTCTGTATCTTTACCTGTTTGCGCAGTTAGGAACTCAACTTGTGATGGGAGATACATCGGCAGTTTAAACCATACATCTGCTTCATACGCATCTGGCAAAGTTAAGCTCGACAAAGCTTTGGCTTTACTCCACATACCATGTGCAATGGCTTGTTTAAAACCAAACGCTTTAGCGGTTACAGCATGAATATGAATCAAGTTAAAGTCACCAGAAGTCAACGCATAACGGCGACCGGTATTTTCAGAAACATTCCATTCAGCTTGAACTTGCAACTCAGCTGACTTTGTTTCGGTAGATTTTGCCGCAGCTTTGTTCTCGGTTTTTTGACGTGCTAAATACGTGGTTAATGATTCTACAACCACTTCATCGCCCACTTTTGCAGTGGTAATAAAGTCAAATTGCACGCCTTTATCATGTGGCTGTAATTCACCAAATTTGCATGACAATGACAGTGTTTCATTTACACCAACTTTGCGATATTGCTTCACTTGGTTACGAATATGTACCAAACCTAAGATCGCAAAAGGAAAAGCTTCCGTGGTCATCATATGCATTTGCAAACTTTGAGAAAGCACAGCCAAATAAATCGCTGGGATATAACCATTGTTTTTAAAGCCACACACTTCGTTATAGGCTTTTAAATGCTTTTGATCAACCTTAAATGAATCCACCACATATTCAACTTGCGGCAGCACTTTTTCAGCTTTAGGCTTTTTAAAAATCAAGCCTTGAATCACTTTTGGATAGGCTAAATAAGGTTTTGGAAGTTGACTAAAATGGCGAGTATTCATACTAAACCTTTGGAAGTTTTATCTTTATAAAGTTCCCTTCCTTTTAAAGAAGGATATTTTAAATCCCCCTCATCCCCCTTTGATAAAGGGGGACTTCTCCTCTCTTTTTCAAAGGGAGGTCGGGAGGGATTAATTAAGCCCCTAACAAGCTTTGACCACACACACGTACCACGTTACCGTTCAAGCCTGTCGATGCCGTTGAAGCAAACATCGCAATCGTTTCAGCAACGTCTACAGGTAAACCACCTTGACTCATCGAGTTCATACGACGACCTGCTTCACGGATTGCAAATGGAATCGCAGCAGTCATTTGCGTTTCAATGAAGCCTGGAGCAACAGCATTAATGGTTACGCCATTTTTCAATAATGGAGCAGTAAATTTAACCACACCAACAACACCTGCTTTAGAAGCAGCATAATTGGTTTGACCTAAGTTACCTGCGATACCTGAAATAGAAGATACGCACACAATACGACCATTTGCATTGAAGCCATCATTTTCAAGAAGGTAATCATTTACACGCTCAATCGCAGACAAGTTAATGTTAATCACCAAGTCCCAAAGCTCAGGTTTCATATTGGCCAAAGTTTTGTCACGGGTAATCCCTGCATTGTGCACGATGATATCCAAACCACCTTGAGCAGCTGCAGCCGCTTTGATTTTTTCACCGGCATCGTTTGCAGTAATATCAATCGCGAGCGTAGAACCGCCAATTTCACCTGCAACACGGTCAAGATCTGCTTGCTGCTGTGGAACGTCTAAACAAATCACATGCGCGCCATCACGTGACAATACATGTGCAATTGCTTCACCAATACCACGGCTTGCACCTGTTACTACAGCTGTTTTGCCTGCAAGCGGTTTATTCCAGTCAACATCCACAACATCTGCTTTAGATACACGAATCACCTGACCCGATACATAAGCTGAACGTGGTGAAATCACAAAACGTAATGCAGATTCTAAGTTTGCTTCAGCACCTTCATCCACATAAACTAATTGTGCTGCAATCCCTTTCTTAAACTCTTTACCCACTGATTTTACAAAACCTTCTAATGCACGTTGTGCAATGGCTTGTTTCACAGTTTTCGCAGTCTCTGGTGTTGTACCAACAACGACAACGCGACCAGACGCCTGAATTTGACGTGCGATTGGGTTAAAAAAGGCATATAAGGCATGCAATTGTTCTGAGTTTTGAATACCTGAAGCATCAAACACCACAACTTTAAACTTAGACTCTTTATCGCCTTCGTTGAATGCGCTTAAGTTTAGACCTGATTTTGCCGCAGCTTGCTGTAGTTCCGCATTATTGCCTGCATAGCTATTGGCATGAATATTTGCCAAGACTTGTGCAATAGCACCAGATAATGTTGAAGCAGGCGCTGCACCGAATAAAACCGCACCTTTAACTACAGGTGTTGCAGACTCAAAACGCTCTAAAAAAGTCGGTGATGGTAAACCTAAATTTTTGATGACAAATTTACCAATAGGAGATTTTGCAAATGTTTGGTATTGATCAGTCATGTTTATTATCTCTCATACAGATTAATTTTTGATGGATCTGAAGATATCCCTTTAACTTCAAGATGATGTCAGATACTTATATTTCAATAGTTCCATCAGTTTCCATGGAATCATACTTGAGTTAAACCGCAGATGGCTTGACCTGAATGCTTTAGCGAATGTCATTTTAGTCAATTTACCCCTTTGGTGAATATGCTAATGTAGCCGTCAAGAAGATCATCAACATGCTTGGAAAAGCCTTATGAGCAAAACAACTCAAGAAAATCCAGCAGTCGAAAGTCCGACTACGGAAACTGTGTCAAATACATCAAAGAGTACGCCACGTACCGCTAAAAGTACGGGCACAGCAACCAAGTCTACAAGTGATGTCGCTAAAACGAGCCGTCCTCGTCGTGCATCTACACGTACTAAGACACCCGCTTCAAACCCTAAAACAGCTTTAAAATCAACAACTCAAACGTCTGTTCAACAGGATAATACCATGAGTCAAAACACAGTTCGCCGCGTTGCTATTATCGGTGGTAATCGTATTCCTTTCGCTCGTTCTAACGGCGCTTACTTCACTGCATCGAACAGCGATATGTTCACAGCTGCATTAAATGGTCTTGTTGAACGCTTCAACCTTCAAGGTCAACGCCTTGGTGAAGTTGTTGCTGGCGCTGTGTTAAAACATAGTCGTGACTTTAACATGACCCGTGAGTGTGTACTCAATACCGAACTTGCTCCTGAAACACCTGCTTACGATATTCAACAAGCATGTGGTACAGGTTTACAAGCAGCTTTCTTGGTTGCTAATAAAATCGCATTGGGTCAAATCGAAGTGGGTGTTGCTGGTGGTGTAGACACAACCTCTGATGCACCGATCGCTTTTGGTGATGGTTTACGTAAAGCACTACTTGAACTGAACATCGCAAAAACAGGTAAAGATCGCCTTAAAGCATTAACTAAAATTAATGTAAAAGACTTGATGGATGCGCCGAAAAACGGTGAGCCACGTACAGGTCTTTCTATGGGTGATCATCAAGCAATTACGACACTTGAATGGGGTATCTCTCGTGAAGCGCAAGATGAACTTGCTGCATCTTCACATCAAAAAATGGCAGCTGCTTACGAAGAAGGTTTCTTTGATGACCTTATTACGCCATTCCTTGGTTTAGAGCGTGACAACAACTTACGTGCAGACTCATCAGTAGAAAAACTTGCGAAGTTAAAACCAGCGTTTGGTAAAGGCGATGCGCGTACCATGACCGCGGGTAACTCGACTCCACTAACTGATGGTGCGTCATGTGTCCTTCTTGCCTCTGAAGAATGGGCAAAAGCAAACGGTCACGAAGTGCTTGCTTATTTAACTTTCCAAGAAACTGCGGCAGTTGACTTTGTAGAGAAAAAAGAAGGCTTATTGATGGCGCCTGCTTATGCAGTGCCTCGTATGCTTGAACGTGCAGGTATTACGCTACAAGATTTCGATTACTATGAAATTCATGAAGCATTTGCATCTCAAGTATTGTCTACACTGAAAGCATGGGAAGATCCTAAATTCTGTAAAGAACGTTTAGGCTTAGATGCACCATTGGGTTCAATTGATCGTTCTAAATTGAACGTGAAAGGTTCATCTCTTGCTGCAGGTCACCCATTTGCTGCAACTGGCGGTCGTATTATCGCAACTGCTGCAAAATTGCTGAACCAAAAAGGTTCAGGTCGCGTTCTTGTTTCGATCTGTGCTGCAGGTGGTCAAGGTGTGACAGCAATTATTGAAAAATAATCCTTTATGCTTTAAAGCAAAAAACCGCTCTTATGAGCGGTTTTTTATTTCAGAGATTTCATAATTTTTAGAAACGATAACCGACACCTAAATAAGTAATGATGGGATCAATATCGATCTTTGTCGTTGCATGAATTAACTGTTCACCGGTCGTTTGGTTAATCACATCGATCTTGGTCTTATTATTTAACTTTGCATAAGACACTGAAGCTGCTGTAAACCAATTTGGGGTGAAGTCATAGGTAAAACCGAGTGTGACAATTGGAGCAATCGCATCATCCGCATCGACATCGACCACCATTTTACCTGATGATTCTTTACCGTCTAATGCAGCACCTGCAAGATTATCCTTAATATTTTGAATCATATGCCCTGCAGCAATTAAGTCAGATTCAATACCTTTATTGAGTTCAATATCATTAAAATACGCATACATAATCCCTGCACCTACATAAGGTCTGAATTTATTCACGCCCGATTTTCCAAATTGATACTGAGCTTGAAATGCTGGCGTCCAAGCACGCGCTGTTGCTGCTTTACCATAAGCATCCAGATTGGTAATTGGTACATCATAATCCAAAGGTAAACCGTCCGGAAACAGCAAACCAGCAAGACCTCCCGGCATTGCATTGCCAGATAAAGGTGCCGTAATCATCCCTTTCCCTTGAATATCCACTTTGGGAGGAATACCGCCAATCATCTGTAAGGATACGTTGTCATTGATATAATAATTGACCATCAAACCCAAAGTATCAACATCCTCTGCTTCTAGACCAGTGCCTCCTGCTGACCAATTTTCCAATCCATATAATGTCGATGTCCCTGCAATATCTGGTTTGATATTGCCTTTGCCATCTGTCATGAGTCCATTAATAAAACTATCTTCTAATAATGTTCCTAAAGTCTCCTTTAAATTTACTGTGTTATCACCGTCTTGAATCGTTGCATTTGGGTCAATTGCTTGTAAAAAACCCTCTTCACTAATGCTTCCAACTTTGGCCTGTGTCCCATTTGCCACAGAAGTATTAATGTTAAAAGGATTCGCCTTTCCTTGCGGCATCACGTGTAACCAACCTGCAGATACAGAAAAGCGCTTAAAGTTACCATCTGCAAATGTAAATTGTGTAAGCCCAAGTAAAACAACAGGAGTGACAATTTTTATCAATTTCATATACTAACTCCTTATTTTGCATATTTTTTTAATTAATTTATAAAAACATTCTTTGTTCTTATATTTAAAAGTTATGTAATTATTCTAACTTTTTATAGTTAGTTTATGTTTTTATATATTATTATTTGTTAAATATTGCACTATTTTGATGCAAAAAAGGCCTGTATTTATCAGTACAGGCCAATGTGATTTTCTTATTGAAATTTAACGATATTGTGGTTGGTAGCCCAAGTGCGCCTCGATCTGGTCATAGCACCATTGGAAAATAAATGTGTAGACTAAAATGCACATGGTCATACTAAAATCGAGCAAAATCGCCTGCCATAAGGTCATATGCATGGCATAAGCCACCATTGGGATGGTTGCAAGCATTAAACCGCCCTCAAATCCAATTGCATGTAAAACACGTACACCAAAGGTTCTTTTTAACTTTCTTTTTGCTTCAAATTTTTCAAAATAATGATTAAAAATCATGTTCCAAATCACAGAAGTGACCGCCATTGCAATACCGAGCGTACCTGTCACCTCCATCGGAACTTTAAAAATAAAACTTAAAGCAATAGCAATGATCACCAATAGGATGATCTCATAGCTTAGCGCATGAATAATCCTTCTCTTGGAAATCGTCATTTTGAAACACTCTATTATTTGTAAAAAACTTATTTTATTTTTATATTATTGATTAATCGAGTCAGATTCTTTCAATATTATTGAAAGGTTGTATTCCTTTATTTTTTCTGTATGCTCATGAATATTAATCAAGAACAACTGATGATTTTTAAAACAGTCATGGAAACAGGATCATTTTCCGCAGCCGCCAGACAACTCGGCAAAGTGCCATCAGCAGTCAGCATGTCCATTGCGAATTTCGAAATTGATCTCAACCTTAAACTGTTTGAGCGCGTTGGTCGTGAGCCTGTGCCCACCGCTCAAGCGCTTAACCTGTATGAAAAAACTGAACAATTATTGATAGAAATCAATCAGTGGAAACAGCATGCGATTGCGCTGAGTCATGGTTTAGAGTCTTCACTGAATATCGTGGTGGTATCAGAACTGCTTCATACGCAGTGGACCGACTATATCTCTTTGCTAGAAACTCATTTTCCATCTTTGCAAATCAATATTTTTTCTGCGCCTCAAGAAGATGCTCAAAAGATGTTATTACAGGGTCAAGCGCAGCTTGCTCTAATGTTTGAACGTGAACAGCTTGAGAGTTATGAACAATTTGTCGAATTGAAGCGTGAAGCATTGGTTCCTGTTGCTGCGACAAAACATGCCCTGTCGAAATTTAAGCAAGTCAGTTTTGAGCAAATTTTGCAAAGTCGGCAAATCGTGGTTGCAAGTCGTGATAAAAGCATCAAACCAGAGTTGTTATTTTCCAAACACAATTGGCGTACAGATAACCACCACTCTGCTTGTTCGATGATTATTCAAGGTCTGGGTTGGGGTGTGCTTCCATTAGAGATGTTTAATGAAAATCCAACACTCAAAGATCAACTCAAAATCTTAAGCTTTCAAGATTTCACACCCAAATTTGAATATTTCGTCGACTTGGTCTGGAACCGTGAAAAACCTCTCGGCTCGGCTGCTCATTTTTTGATTAATCACATCCGAAATTCACGAAAAACTACGATTTAGACCGCCTAATTGGGCGGTTTTTGGTTGGGTTCTAAACAGATTGTGTTATAAAAGTATGTACACCAAGAACATTAAGAACTAGATTTCAAATGACTCAAAATGCGTTAAACCAATTAAAAAGCCTAACAACGATTGTTGCTGACAGCAGTGATTTAGCTGCGATTAATACATTCCGTCCATTGGATGCGACCACAAATCCATCTTTAATTACAGCAGCGGCAAATCAACCTGAAAATAAAGAACTGATTGAAAGTGCTTTTGAACAAGCGCGTAAAGAAGGTTATCAAAACGATGAGCTGGTTGAGCGCACCATCGATATTCTTACGGTCAAATTTGGTGTAGAAATTTTAAAATTGATCGAAGGACGTGTATCTACAGAAGTCGATGCAGCCTTGTCTTATGATACCGATGCCACCATTGCAAAAGCCAAAGAGTTACTGGCTTTATATGCACAGTATGGTATCGATCAAAACCGTATCTTAATTAAAATTGCCTCAACATGGGAAGGCATTCAAGCCGCTAAAGCCCTTGAAGCCGAAGGCATTCACTGTAATCTGACGCTATTGTTTGGCTTACATCAAGCTCAAGCCTGTGCAGATGCTCAAGTCACACTGATTTCACCATTTGTCGGCCGTATTTTAGATTGGTACAAAAAAGCTGAAAATGTGGATAGCTACCCGATTGAGAAAGATCCAGGCGTTTTATCAGTTAAGCAGATTTACCACTACTACAAACAACATGACATCAAAACTGAAATTATGGGTGCTAGCTTCCGTAGTATCGATCAAGTGCTTGGCTTAGCAGGTTGTGATTTATTGACGGTTTCACCGAATTTATTGGCAGAACTGGAAAAAGATCAGCGTACCGTTGAAGTGCAACTATCTAATCATCATGCGCATGCACACTGTCAACACGACGTACAAGTGCTCGACAAGCAAACTTTCAAAGCTGAAGTTGAAAAAGACTTAATGTCTTTCCAACTATTACAAGGCGGTATTGATGGTTTTATTAAAGCCCGTGAGCAATTAAGTAGCTTACTGCGTCAAACTTTTGGCTTAGATGCTGAAATAAAAGCATAAATTAGAAATTTTCAGTTTCATCTAGAACCGAAGTTGTATACTACAGCTTCGGTTTTTATTAGAGTGTCTTCAGTGTTTGGAATCACAGACTTAACGACCTTTATTATTGGTACGATATTAATTGTGATTTTACCCGGGCCAAATTCACTTTATGTCATGTCTGTTGCTTCTCGCTATGGCATTAAGGTCGGCTATTTAAGCGCTTTTGGCGTTTATACTGGCGATTTGATCTTAATCTTACTCACTGCTCTCGGTGCTGCATCCTTACTTCACGCCTTCCCTTGGTTATTCTTATTATTAAAAATTGTCGGTGCGCTGTATTTAAGTTATTTAGGTATCAAACTTTTCAAGGCTGCCTACCAAACATGGAATGCCGTTCAAACGCCAGAACAACTCGACACTAAACAACTGAGTTTGAATGAATTGAAACCGTTTAAGACTGCATTAACCATCAGTATTTTAAACCCGAAAGCCATTCTTTTTTACTTATCGTTCTTTGTACAATTCGTCGATCCTGCATATCCATATCCAGCGATTACATTCACCGCACTCGCGATCGTGCTGCAAATTATCAGTATGAGCTATTTAACGATTTTGATCTTTTCGGGTGCAAAACTGGCCACCTATTTTAGCCATCGTTATAAATTTACGGCATGCTGCGTGACAGCGGTTGGTCTTCTATTTTGTGGATTCGGTCTAAAGCTTGCGACATCTACCATGTAACTGACATGGGCAAAGTAGTACTGTTTTTTCTTAGGAAATTCCATATCCCTTTAAAGTTTTGAATGGATAAAACATCCTCAATGTGGGTTGTCGATTCGTTCTATTAAAGTGCCTTTTGTTAAAGTGTCGTTTGTGAATAAATAAAGTATTTCCATAATATCTCGATGAGCACTTTTACTGTACAGGACTTGAGCGTATCATCCTGAAAAATGTCATCTTAAATCTGCGCCAACAATACTCATAGCTCGATCATTATGCAAAAACTACTCCAAGACTTTTCCATTCCAGCTGCTTTTGCAGGTTTTATTACGTTCTTAGTCGGGATCAGTGTCTCGGCTGTTTTGGTGATCCAATCTGCACAACTGCTCGGTGCCAACACTGCAGAAATAACCTCTTGGTTTTGGGCTCTAGGTTTGGGTATCGGCTTAAGCGGGCTGATTCTGTCTTGGAAATTTAAATATCCCGTTGCGACTTCATGGTCCACTGCAGGACTGGCACTGATTTTAGCGACTGCAAATGGTTACAGCATGAATGCCGCCCTAGGTGCTTTCTTGGTCTGTGGCTTATTGACAGCAATACTTGGATTTTTAGGCATTTTTGAAAAAATATTGCGCTATATCCCGCAATGTCTAACTAGTGCAATGTTGGCGGGTGTACTCCTTAAATTTGGTATTGAGCTATTTGTCAGTTTACAAAATGAATGGGCATTCGTTCTTGGTTTACTCGCGGCTTACGTCCTCAGTAAACGACTGTTACCACGTTATAGCATTGTCATTACGGTGATCATTGGCATCATGCTTTGTCCATTATTACTTGGCTTTCAATTACCGGCGCTTAATTTAGAACTCGCACAGCCGGTTTGGGTCACACCTGAATTTTCGATCTCAGCAATACTGGGTTTGGCGTTACCACTCTTTGTAATCAATATGGCCTCTCAGTATTTACCGGGTTTAGCCATGATTAAAAGTTATGGTTATCAACCCCACGTCAATCAACTGATTGGTTGGACTGGTACAGCCCAAACGCTACTCGCGCCATTTGGATGTTTTAGTGTCAATATTGCTGCGATTAGTGCAGCCATCAGTCTAGATGACCAAGCCCACCCCGATGAGAAAAAGCGCTATATCGCAGGTATGACTTGTGGCTTCTTTTATATTTTGATGGGCCTGTTTGCAGCCACTTTGGTGAGTTTCTTAACTGCTTTTCCATTGGTATTTATTACCGCTTTAGCAGGAATTGCCCTACTAGGCACCATTGGACACAACATCGTCATTGCTTTCCAAGAAGCGAGTGAACGTGACGCTGCTCTACTCACCTTCTTATTTAGTGCATCGGGCGTACAATTTTTTGGTATTGGTTCCGCGTTTTGGGGGTTGGTCTTTGGTTTAGTCGTACATGCTATTTTCAAATATAAGAGAAATTAAGCCCTCAGTTAAATAATTTGCTTCAAATAAAAGAATGATACGCGGTAACGTCATCCGCAAGTGTTTGAGATAGGACTATTTCTAATCAAAAATGTTTTTGCGATACTTTGAATAATTAGACACTAGTGAACAAGTTTTGCGGTGAGGAGCAATGCTCCGCAAGATGGCTTCCTTACGAAGCACGCTTCTCATTTTGCCAAATGAGAAACAACATTTCAAGAGTACCTCCAGCCGAAGGTTAATCCCTTTATTCAATCCCTAGATGTAAGCCTCTGTCGAATAGACTTAAAAATCATTTTAAAAATGCGTAATTACTTTTACGTATGTAAAATCAGTTATTTAATCTATTTCGCTCGATACGTTCTGGCGATCAGTTCTTGTTTTAATAATTGGGTTTCGATTTCGTCTTCCACTTCTGTAAAAGCGGTGAGCCAAATACCATCGGCTGCATAACGAACAATTTTGAGTTCTATATCTGAATCGGTCTGATGATGTCGCTCTAAACGTGAGTTCATCCATTCAATCCAATATTCATTAAAAGTTTTATCGGTCAGCATGGTCATCGAAATCGCGGACCATGACTGTTGCAAACCCATGATTTGTTTTTCTAAGGTAATTTCAATATAGGCTCGGGTAAAACGACCGTATGGCTCAGGGTCTTCGTCAATCAATCGGTCAACAACCTCGTCTAATTGAGCTAAAAGCATGACGATCATGGACTCTAAGAGCTTTTGCTTATTTGAGAAATGATGAAATACACCACCTTTTGTGACCCCAACTAAATCCGCAACGGCTTGAATCGACACCCCGTTGACACCTTTATCTGCAGCAAGACGGATTGCATGCTGCAAAATACTTTGGCGTATCAGTTGAGGTTCTTTCTTGCGCTGATGCGGATTATCCATACTAGTGTCCAGCAGAAGTTGAAAACAGGTTGATCACGACCACACCTGAAACAATCAGGCCTATCCCTAACATGGCTGGGAGGTCTAAACTTTGACGAAAGATAAAGTAGCCAATTAGTGCGGTTAAAACAATACCAACACCCGCCCAAATGGCATAAGCAATACCAAGTGGTATGACTTTAATCACCTGAGACAATAAATAAAATGCTAAACAGAATAAAACTGCGACAGCCAATGAAGGCGCAAGTTTGGTAAACCCTTCTGACTTCACCAAAAATGTCGAACCAATTACTTCTGAGATAATCGCCAATGACAGTAAGCCATAGGCCAATGTTACCGAATTCATTAATCATTCCAAAACAAACATACCAACTGGTAGGTATGCTATTAAGTTAAAGATTATTCTGCAAGCCATTTAAGTCTGTTTTTAATTTTTGACGGTCTGTGTGTGTTGTTGCAAAAATTCTAAAGTCCGATCAAAGGTCTGCTGACTGGCCTTTTTACTCATCATAAATTGATATTCATGTACCAAAAATTCTTTCGAATCTGGATAAAATACCGCTGTCACAGGTACATTATTTGCCTTCAATTTTTCTACATAAGGCTCAGATTGCGTTTTGGTTAAAAAATCTTTATTACCACCACTGATAAATACAGGCGGATAATTTGAATTAATATTTGAGGCCGTTGAAATACGCGTTAAAAACTCGGCATCATCTTTTTTGTCTCCGGTATACGCCTGAACCAAGTTATAGACGCCCCACTCGATCAATCCAATCTCGTCGGGTGCTGTATTTACAAAGCTGTTTAAATCATAAATACCACAATGTAAAATCAGCCCTTTAAGCTGTGAAGGCTTTAATACTGGCTGAATCTTTGACGCTTGCGCAAAATCAGGATTCGTAACCAAGGCGGCATAATGACTGGCCATATTTGCACCTGCAGAATCCCCGGCCAAATACATATTTTGCGAATCAATGCCATATTGTGCCGCATGTAGATTCAAAAACGTCAGTGCTGCATCTATTTGGTTGAGCTGTGCAGGATAAATGGCTTCAGGTGCAAACTGATATTGAACAGAAACCACGTTATAGCCTTGGGCTGCGAGCCGTTTAAAATATCCACCTGCATGCTCTTTTGAACCTGAGACCCAACCGCCCCCGTGGATCCAAACAATCGTTGCTCTTGGTGCAATCGCCATACTAGTTTCAGGTTGATAGATATCCAAGTTTAAATTTGGATTTTGTAGATATTGAATATTTGACTGCACAATAACATTGTCAGGTGCATGTAAGTTGATAAATGTCTTTTGAACTTGTGTCGATAAGTTAAATGCGCCTGCAATCACTTTGGTACTGCTTTGCGTGTTTTGACAACCAGACAAATGCAACACTGAACAAATACTGAGTATAACCAACCCTGCTTTATATGACATATCAAACTATCCAATCACATCAATTCTGTTATAAATCTTAGATTTAAAACTGTATATAGTTTAGGCTTATTTTCATAAAGTTCAAATTGATCTTTTAAGCTCAAAATCCGAGAAAATTGGTCGATTTTATTTTAATATTTTTTGAGCAAAGTCCGAGTTTTCCGCTCAGATTTATTTGACGACTTATCGACATTAATTTATGTAATTTTATGAATTTACAATATTTTTTAGATTAATAAATTGAACCATGCACGACAATGTGTTATCAATAATCTATAGGGTTTAAAAGCAAAATTACAGGAGATTGTTCCATGTCATATCAAAACATTTTAGTACCTGTCGATGGTTCAGAAATCTCGTTTTCTGCAGTTAAAAAAGCTGCAATTATTGCCAAGGCGTTTAACAGCCAACTCACTTTAATCAGCCTTGTTGCTGAAGACCCATTTACCGATGCAGACTTTTATTATTCTTCATCAATCATGAAAGAATATTTCGTACAAGCTTACGCAAATGCAGAATCTGCATTAAAAGAAGCTGTACAAATTACAACTGAAGTGGGTGTAGAAGCACAAAGTAAGATTATTAAAGGTCAAGTTTCTGCTGAAGGTGTCGTAGAAGCAGCCAATGAAGTCAAAGCCGATTTGATCGTGATGGGTTCACATGGTCGCAAAGGATTTAAGAAAATGCTACTCGGCAGCTTCGCACAAGATGTACTCAGCAATACTGAATTACCCGTGTTGGTTGTAAAAGCTTAAAAATGACTAAGCCCACATCATGTGGGCTTTTTTCTATTCAGCACACCCTTCACCCATAGGCTTACCCTTTTGTCTAATTCATACAATTTCGTGAATAGAGCAAGATTATATTGATAACATTTAAAATATTAAGGAAGCAGATATGAGTCAATATCAACAAATTTTAGTCCCTGTGGATGAATCTCCAATTTCATATTCTGCTGTTGAACATGCCCTCAGCTTGGCTAAAAGTCAAAATGCACAAGTGACCATTGTCAGTGTTGTTGCTGTTGATCCATTCGTTGGTGTCGATTTCTATGCTGTTGCACCTGCAATCACTGAATATTTTATGCAAGCTGAAAAAAGTGCTCAGCTGCGTTTAGAAGATATCAAACAAACCTTTGTACGTGATGGTATCGAAGTTAAAACCCGTTTGATTCATGGTGTATCGCCAACCGAAGGGATTTTACAAGTGGCTGATGAAATCTCTGCAGACTTAATCATCATGGGTTCACATGGACGCACAGGTTTAAAAAAAGCCATGCTGGGCAGCGTAGCACAAAATATTTTAACGCAGTGCCCAATTCCTGTTTTGATCATCAAGCAATAAACTAAGATTCAAAAAAAAGCCCTTCATTGAGGGCTTTTCTTCTTTTAGATCAATTAAACACGTTATTTAAATACACAATTCGTTCTGTAGTTTTCTGATTAAAACATTTGGTATATTGCAACTCCTGATTTTGCGTATTCATCGCATCATCCCAGTATTGCGAATGCTTTTGATAAGTCTCTTTTTCACTTTCATTTAATGAATAAACACTTTTTTGTGCAAGCACTTTACAGTCGATATCACGCTTTTCAAACCAGTCTGCTTGATCTTGCTGTAACTCCGCCTTTTGTTCATCACTAAAACGATCCCAAGTCTGATTGAGACGGTCCACCACTTTGGCATTATCCTGATCTAGCTCTTTCTTACGAATATCCATCGCCTTTTGTGCAAGGCTCATTTGTTGAGATTGACTCTCCATCCCTTGCTGATAGGATTCTTCGTCTCGCTTATTTTGAGCACTATATGCCGCATATAGCACCGCATGACGTGTCACTGTTACAACGCTATCAATTACGTCATTTTGACTTGGGACACTTAGGCTCAAACCATCTTTGTCCGTTTTAGTGATGCTATAGCTAAAATTCCCTTTAAGCTGATCATTATCCATGCTTAAGCCTGACTCCCCATCTTCGAGTGAATCATTCAAAGTATAATTACCACGTTCTTCACAGCCTTCGTCACATGGTCGTTCAGCAAAGGCGTTTTCAGCACGCTTTTGTAATCCTTTCGGGAAAACCACCAACAATTGACTACTACATTCCAATGTTTTGGCTTTATTAGGGTCTTCAGTTAAAGTCGTGACATTTTGAATGTTAAATTTTAGATTTTTTACAATCAGATCCATAAGTTGCTGATCGGCTTCATAATCGGACTGACGTATTTCTTTGTTTAATTCTTTGAAATATTCGTTTTTTAAATGATCTTGCAATTGGTCAATATTGGCTTGTGCAGTACAACTCCAATCTTCCAAAGCAGGCACTTCCGTTTTGGCTTCAGTATCTTTTTTATTTTTAAAATTATCACAGCCGGATATCAATGCCGCAGACAACATGAGGCTCGTGATGACTATTTTTTTCATTGTATAATTACCATTATGATTTTATTCTTCGGGCGTATTTTACTCAAAATTACAGCGCTTTGACGAGAAAAATCCCCGCATGTGCAGGGATTTTTATATATCATCTAATTTAGTACGGTTTTAATTGGTCTTTTCAGTCACGCCTTCACTG
The DNA here is from genome assembly GCF_013420775.1 of Acinetobacter sp. YH01010. Lineage (NCBI taxonomy): Bacteria > Pseudomonadati > Pseudomonadota > Gammaproteobacteria > Moraxellales > Moraxellaceae > Acinetobacter > Acinetobacter sp. YH01010. The sequence goes on from NZ_VOYF01000010.1 coordinate 63,531, forward strand.
GTAACATCTCGTACTTTGCCATTCTCGGTATTTAAAACTTCAAACTCAATACGACGGTTTTTGAATTGACCTTCTTTGGTGCTGTTATCCGCCACAGGTTTTTCTTGACCATAGCCCACCGCTTGAAGCTGTGCAGGATCTACGCCTTTCGACACCAAATAATCCACCACAGCTTGTGCACGCTCTTGCGATAAAGCTTTATTCGCTTCCGCATTACCCACAGCGTCGGTATGACCTTGTACAGTCAGATGTACTTCTGTAGCGCGCTGCAGCAATGCTGCCGCCTGATCTAAAATCGATTTATTCACGTCAGGAATATCAGATGAACCTGTCGCAAAATTAATAATTTGTAAGTTCAGCGCAGTCGCAACATCTAGCGCACGAACTTGTTCAGGGTTAATGCTCGCTAATGCTTTTTGTGCATCAGTAATACTGTTATCTACTGCTGTTTGTTCGCTCACGCCTTCTTGAACCAATACCGTCATATTTTTTGCTAAAGGCTTAATTTGATTGGCAAGGTTTTGAGCATCCGCAGGATTTTGCGACAAAATCGATAACTGATTTTCTGTCCAGGTTAAAGTGGTATTTGGCACACCTTTAAGTTTTTGCAGAACCGTTGGAATGGTATCTTGATCAATAAATTGCGTATGGTAACTGGCATCAGATGAAGCACCACAACCCGTATTAAAGTTAAAGATCTGTTTGACTTGTTGCTGCAAAATTTCAAGATAATTTGAATCACCAGTTTGAATTTGACAGTTGGTTAACTGCCCATCTGTACCGGTGCTAAATTGCAAATGTGCTGGCTGAGATGCAGCAGGCTGTGCAACCGTTGTTGCAGAGGTGGTTGGTTCTTCTTTATTAGTACAAGACTTAAACCAAAATGCGATCAGACCCAATAATATAAGCAGCGCAATAATTGGCAATAACCAATTCGAGCGTTTTTCTTCAACGATAACAGGTGTTGGTTCAACAACAGGCGCTTGGTGTAATGTACGGCCAGCTGCAGTGTTTACCCCTAAACCTGCGAGTAAAGGCACTGCCCATTGTGGTAGTGCCGCCAAAATGCTATCTGCATGATTATCAAGTAAATGCGTGATTGCGACGGGATCAGATGAACCCGCTTCATTTTCAAGTGCCCCTAAAGTTGGAGCTATAGAGTGGTTTAAGGTTTGCTCTATTTCTGACGTTGGGGCCGTACCGCCACCGAGATGTTGCAAAAATTGATCTTTTAATGTGGGATTTGCCGAAAATATATCACTAATACGAGGGTTTAACTGTTTTTGAAAGGCATCAATAAATTCAGGTTTGGATCGAAAAATATTTAACAGGAATGGAATAAATTGACTAATGGCTGAATTTTTTTCAGTTAAGTGTTGTGTATCACCGTCCAGCACAATCGAGGAGACGTGCTGCTTAATCAGCGCTAATAAATCTATACTCATATTTGTACTCCATGCAGTTGTCATTATTTTCATATGTACTTCAGTTTATATGCTTATTTTTTGATCAAATGTAATAATTTGTTCGGACTTGTCAACGCTTTAATTTCTTCTTTTATTTTCAATCTTCACTAAAAAAGCCAGCCGAAGCTGACTTTTTAATGTCTAATCAAAATTCTGAGAATCAACAAATTTCCATGTTGAGCGTGCGCTTAAACGGCATAAAAAGCGTGAACTACTTTACCTTTTACCGTTTGCTGAATTAATGGTGTGTTCTTACCATTTGAGACAATCGTGTCTTTATTAATAGTCCACTCAAGTTCTGGATCGACAAGCACCCAACCCGCTTCATCTGTCCAACGTTGTTGCATATTGGCTACTTTAGCAGGTGCGAGTGTGACTTTCTCAACCCATTCCAGTGGGCTTAATAGACCTTCTTGAATCAGTTGAATACCAAAAGGTACAAAGGTATCAAATGCGGTAAAACCGGGCTGTGTTTCAGCAAAAGGCGCCATTTTCGCAGAGCTGCTCAGTGGCTCATGATGCGTACAAATCGCGTCAATTACACCGTCTTTCACTGCTTGGCGGAGCAAGTCTTTATCTTGCTCAGAACGCAGCGGCGGACGCACATGCGCAAGTGAATTAAAGCCGTCGATCAACTGATCAGTTAAATGCAATTGGTGCATGGCTACATCGCAAGTCACCGGTAAGCCTTTCGCTTTAGCATGTTTAATCAATTCAACAGATGCGCCTGATGACAACAGACCAAAATGCGCACGCACTTTAGTGGCTTCAATCATCAGTAAATATTTTGCAATGGCTACGGTTTCCGCTAATGCAGGGATCATCGGTAAACCTTGACGAGATGCGACAAAGCCTTCATGCACACAGCCATCTTTGGCAATCTGCGGTTCTTCGGCATAGAACACAACGGTCATGTTCAGACCCGCAGCATATTCCAAGGTACGAATCACCACATCATCGTCCATAAATGGCGCATTAGCATTCGATACCGCAGTACAGCCACCTTTTTTCAAACCCGCCATATTCGCAGGCTGCTTGCCTAACAAGCCTTGAGTTTGCGCGCCAATCACCTGCAGATAAATGCCACCATCAATCATGGCTTTTTCCACCAGGCCATGAATCAATGCGCCATTGTCCTGCACAATCGGTTTTGAGTCAGGCGGGGTAAACACATGCAAAATACCATTCGCACGTGCAGCCTTACCTTCTGACTTTAAAGTGCCATGCTGCTGCTGACCCGGCTCACGCAAACGCGCACAGAGATCAACCATACTTGGCATCAGCCATTTGCCTTGACCATCAATGGTTTCAGCGGCATTGCTTTCGGCAACCAATCGGCCATTTTCAATATAAACCGTCTGTACGCTGTCAGTTTGATTGATTGGATCTAAGACACGTACATTTTCAACTTTAACAATACTCATGACTATCCCTTAAACCGCAATCGCTTCAATTAAACCTTTTTCTTGCAGCTGACCTTGCATCGCCAAAGCCAGTACCGCCATACGCACCGCAATACCGTTGGTCACCTGATGTAAAATCACGGACTGAGCACCATCGGCAATACTCGAGTCAATTTCAACACCGCGGTTCATTGGTCCCGGATGCATCACGATGCAGTCAGGTTTTGCCAAAGCCAAGCGTTCTTTATTCAAACCGTACATTTTGTAGAATTCAGCTTGAGATGACAGCGCAGGAGAATCAATACGTTCATTTTGAATACGTAAAGTAATAATCACGTCGCAGTCTTGAATGCCGTCTTCCATATTGTTGAACAAACGAATGCCTTCGCCATAATCATCAAAACCGTAAGGCAGCAAAGTATTTGGCGCAATGACACGAATATCTTTACAGCCCAATGTTTGCAATGCAGCGACATCTGAACGGGCAACACGCGAATGCTTAATATCGCCAATAATGGCAATGGAAATGTCTTCAAAATTCTTTTTGGTTTCACGGCGAATCGTCAACATATCCAACATGGCTTGCGTTGGATGCGCATGACGGCCATCGCCTGCATTGATGATTGCCACATGCGGACAAACATCTTTGGCAATAAAATGCGGCGCGCCTGACGATGAATGACGAACCACAAAAATGTCGGTCGCCATCGCCTCTAAATTCCACAAGGTATCACGCAGTGTCTCGCCTTTTGATGTACTTGAACGTGCAATATCAATGTTCAATACGTTTGCAGACAGGCGTTTTGCTGCCGCTTCAAAAGTGGTACGGGTACGTGTTGAATTTTCAAAAAAAAGGTTCATTACCGTACGACCTTCTAAAAGGTTGTTGGTAATCAGCTGATTTTGGTCATTAAAAAAGGACTGTGCAGTGTCCAATATTTTTGTGAGAGTTTCTTTAGAAAGGCCTTCGATGGTGAGGAAATGTTTTAAGTTACCATCTTGGTTGAGTTGAATCTGGCTCGGTGTATGCAATGCCGCCAAGTGCATGAGAGATTCCTTATCGTTAAGTTAACGCATTATACAGAGAATCTTGGCAAATGGCAGTTGAAGTTTTCAACGTTCAATGCAAACGCATGATGTTATTCAAAATGAATTTTCAAATTCCTATCTATCATTTCAATTAGATAAATTAAACGGTTTAAATTAAACTTCACCTTTCCCCTTTCAAAAAGCCTTCAAACAGGACTTCTATCTGTCCTTATTTTTGATTGAATTGAATACTTTCAAACAGATAAAGTTCAGCTATGAACAACCGCCTTCTGCACAGTTCAACAGCTCTTGAAACATGGAAAGATGGTTGATACTTCAGGCGGTGTGCAGCAGGAAATTTATGCTGCTGCTCACAGCGGGATTGAATTAACGCAATGCGCCAATATAACGATGTGCAACCTGTGCTTTATAGATATCTTCCGCAGTCGGTTCGCTCATTAAAATTTCTGCTGTTTCAGATTGAACTGAGCTAACTATTGGTTCTTCTTGTGCTGAAACTGCAGCTTCATGCAAATTCAACTCGCTGTAAAGCCGCGCAACCAAACGAGATAATTCAGGATCGGCCGTTTCCAAAGCCAAGTTAGAAACAAAGCGTGCGTATTCGACATTCTCAACCACATATAATGCGTCAATAACCCGACCTGACACACGACGTAAGCGCGCATAGATTAAAGTTGCAATTGAAAATGCGTTTGATTGACTATTGATTGCCAGCCCTGTCATAAATACCCCTAATGATATCAATATTATAAAGATCGAATTTTGATCAGGGTTATAGCAATTTTTGTACCATTAAGTGATATTTCTCACAATGTACGCAGAATAAATTTGGTAAAGTCATTCAAATCTACCGATATTTCTCCCGTTTCAGCGCAATATCGTCCGCCCAAATCCACGAAAATACGTTAAAATATGCGATTGCTTTTTTGCCTTTGGAAATTTACATGAATTCGAAACCGCGTCTTTCTACATATTGGGTTACCTGTGCAGATGGACTGGAAACCTTACTCCGCGAGGAAATTGAAGGTTTAGGTGTTCAAAATATTGAACAGTTCCCGGGTCGTCTTGTATTCAAAGGCACACTTGAAGATGCATACCGTATTTGCATGTGGTCACGTTTGGCTTCTCGTGTACTCACTCCAATTCATACACATGAATTAGAGTTCACGCATGATGCACGTGATGTAGCGGAAGAGCTCTATGAAGGTGCAATAAACTTTGACTGGTCACTTATTTTTGCACCACAAAGTACATTTGCCGTTCGTTTACACATCGAACGTGACATTAAAGTCAATTCTCAGTTCGCAACTTTACGTGTCAAAGATGGTGTGGTCGATTCCTTTATGGAAGCTGTGGGCAAACGTCCTAGCATTGACATTAAGCAACCTGAAATTACGTTGTATGTATTAGCTGGCAAAACTGAACATACTTATTGCTTAGATTTATCAGGTGACTCTCTGCATAAACGCGGCTACCGTCGCTACATGACAGATGCACCGATTAAAGAAAACTTAGCGGCTGCTATCTTACAGAAAGCAAAACTTAAACAACATCAACCCGATATTATCTTGGACCCAATGTGTGGTTCAGGGACCTTTATCATTGAATCTTTAATGATTTTGACTGACCGCGCACCAGGCCTTGTTCGTCGTTTTGGTTTTAATGGTTGGAATGGTCATGACCATGAACTTTGGATGTCAATTAAAGGCGAAGCGGCTGAGCGTCATAAAGCTGCACTTGAAAATCCTCTCCCACAATTCTATGCATTTGATGCAGACTGGGAAGCGGTAAAAGCGACCAAACAAAATATTATTGCTGCAGGTTTCGAATCTGTACTTGATCAAATTAAAATTGAAGAACGTACACTTGCAGACTGGCCAGAATTCCAAGCAACAGGTAAGAAAAGCTTTGTTGTCACTAATCCTCCATACGGCGAGCGTTTAGGTGATAAAGCCTCTAACCGCGCACTGTATTTAGGTCTATCGGCATTATTACAAAAGAACTTCCCAAATCAGCCTGCTGCGATTATTGCAGCACAAGTTGAACAGGCCGATGTCCTTGCCTTTAATGATCCGCAAATTTTGCGTTTGATGAATGGTAAGCTGCCAATTTACGTCCGTTTTGGTACAGTCAAACCTGCAGCAGTTCAAAAGCCTTTCCTCGAGCATTGGGAACCTCAACAATTTGAAAAAATTGAAGGTGCAGAAGACTTTACTAACCGTCTGCAAAAAAACATGCAGAATCTTAAAAAATGGGCAGTTAAAGAAAATATTTTCTGCTTACGTTTATATGATGCCGATTTACCAGACTTTAATGTCGCAGTAGATTTGTATGGTGATCGTTTACACGTACAAGAATACGCACCACCGAAAAAAATTGACCCTGAGAAAGCCAAAAAACGCTTTAACTTAGCACTGCAAGCGATTCGTGCAGTGACAGGCTTAGGTCGTGATGCGATTTTCATTAAAACACGTGCCCGCCAAGAAGGTAAAAATCAGTACACCAAACAAAGTACTGCGTCTAAACGTTTTATCGTTCAAGAAGGCAAAGCAAAGATTTTGGTGAACCTAACAGACTACCTCGATACAGGTCTGTTCCTTGACCATCGTCAAATGCGTCTACGGATTGCCAAAGAAGCCAAAGGTAAACACTTCCTGAACTTATACAGCTATACCTCTACAGCGAGCTTACATGCAGCACTTGGCGGTGCAGCAAGTACGACCAGTGTCGATTTGTCAAATACCTACCTAAACTGGTCTAAAGAGAACTTTGTACTGAATGGTTTGACTGTAGATCATGCAGATGAACAACATCAGTTCTTCTCTAGCGACTGTTTTGAATGGTTAAAAGAAGGTCACGAGCAATATGACCTGATCTTTATTGACCCACCAACCTTCTCAAACTCTAAAAAGTTCTATGGTACGTTTGATGTCCAACGCGACCATATGTCTTTGCTTAAACGTGCCATGAACCGTTTAACCACTGACGGTACGCTTTACTTCTCAAACAACTATCGTGGTTTTGAGATGGATGATGTGATCATGGCAATGTTTGATGTTGAAGAAATCAGCAATGACACCATTGGTCTAGACTTTAAACGTAACACCAAAATTCACCGTGCATGGAAAATCACCCATCCACAAATCTAAGGTTTAACTTTAGCTATTCCTGATCTATGAAATGAAGCACGTCAGTGCTTCATTTCAACCACGACGCCATCTGGATACGTTACTCGAATATTTTCGTGTCGCTCTTGCAGCACAATTCGGTTAATCGGTGCCACTTCTGGAGATTGTATTAGCCCGACCTGATCCGCTGCCCTTTTCTTTTGAAGCAAATAATCACTCATAGTTGAACCTTCAAGCTGGGCCTCCTGAATGATCTTATTATTACGATTAGATTTATGATTTGAATTTTGCTGCTGCTCTTCTTTGGGTTTAGCTGCCTCACTCTCAATAATATCTAAGGTTTCTTCACTAAACTGTTTTTTACCTTGCGTTTCATTCGACAAACGTTGATCTGAAATTGAAGTACCCGCAAAAGCTGTAGACTGAACAGCGATCAGAAAAATGCTACTAATAAGACTGTGTTTTACCCAAGAACATTTAGGCATGGATGATTGAACAAGTTTCCGTCTAAAAAAATAATCGTGTGACATCGTGTCTTTCCTATTGTTGTTTTGATTGGCTAGTTGCCCATTGACGCTAGCAACTTTTCAACTGTTCAACAATGGCTAGGCCGCTGTGTTCCGATAAAGTGAACATCATGATTCCGCAGCTAAAAATATGAAACCGTCAATCAATGACGGTTTTATATTTTCAAACTAAACGACTAACGACTTGTTGCTTATTTCTTTTGTATGGCTTGACCAAAAAGCTTTTGACCGAACTTATATTGCATACTCATGACCATGTTATCGCCATCGCGCTTGCCTTGCCCTGATGTTTCAAAACCAGCAAACATGGCTTCAGCTTCCTGTCCTGACAAACTTTTGCCCTGTAATTGCAAAAAGTTATTCATGATTGCAGTCATCATATTTTTATCAAAACTTAAGTCTGCTTGAAAATCCAGTAAGCTCGGCACCATTTTAATAAAAGACTCCATTGAGGCATGGTGACCCGGCATGACTTTCCCCACGACATTTGCAGAGGCTTTACCTCCACCAATACTGATCGAGTTATCTTTAGACTCAAAATCAAAACCTTGGCTTGCGATAGCTAAGAAAGCTTGAGTCATTTCTTCACTTGATTCACCCACTGCATCACAGGAATTTTCCACCTGATGCAAAAGTTCACTAAATGCACGAACTTTATCTAGATTAACTTTATGCAATGCCAAATTCAGTGCGAAATCTTTGGTGACCGGTGAACCTGGGAAATCCATCTCATCAGCTTTTAAGTAGCCTTCAAAGTCCACATCATGTTTATTTAGTTCGGTCTCCCAACGCAGTTGCATACCACGCATGCCGCCTGAGAACTTTTGATCTAAACGTTTGATAGAAGCCGCTTGGATTTCAAGAAAACCATTTTCAAGATTTTCCTGATTTAAACCTTGATTGGTCTTCATCGAAAAATTTTGCACCATGGTATGCATTGGACCTTCACTCAACCGAACCACAGGTAAATGGATTGAAAGCTCAGATACCTTAGTGGCTTGCCCTGGTAAACTATTGATTCGAATTTGCAATTGGCTGGCATCAGCTTGTACCGTTGCACCTTGTGCAGTCGTTTTAAATGCAGGAATCTGTAAATCTGTTTTACTTTGACCAATCCAATTGACCAAGGTTTTTGCCGTTAAGTCCGTACCAAAAAGCTTGGCATATTCGGACGTACTTTGTTGTTGAACAATCTTAAAGTTAGAGTTGATGTTATAGCCTTTCAACCCACGTTGAATCTGATCGGTTCCCTTCAACACAATCACTTCTTTGGGTTTACACGGGTCTGTTTTCAGGGTTAATACCCAATCGACTGTTCCACCCATCAAGCCCATTTGATAATTGCTGTACTTTACATCAACATCTTGTACAGCTGCGGACCAATTATTCTGTGTATAAAATTGGGCAAGAGATTTATCTGCATATAAATTCCCTCCCACCACTGCTGCTGAAAGCACCGCTAAACTGCCAATTCCCCACATCAACTTCGACATGTCTTTCTCATTCTGATTATTCTTTGCGCAGTATACTGAAGAACTCAGTTACATAAGTACACAATTAGAATGATTTTAAATGATTGATTTGGCAGTTTTAATTGATTTTTTGATCGTTATCACTTCCTCTATATACGCCCAACTTCAAAATAACTAATACGTTTACGATCAAAAGCAGCGTATGGATTGGCTTTAAAACTATGAAAATAGTGCTTGGCTTTTAACACATGTGAGGTCGTATTTTTCATCCACTCAATACGCGGGTCCTTCTCTGCCAAAGTAATACAATAGGTTTCTTTACCACGTTGCTTTGTCTGCTGTTTTGCATGAAAAATCAAACTTGCAAATACGTCCAGATGTTCAGGATGACATAGCGGACTATGCAACATTAAATAATCAAAGGTTCCATGAATTTTTGGCAGTAATAAAACACCACGCACACTGGCATAGGCATTATAAAAAGGTTTCATCAACTTTAATGACCTTGAATAATCGATCACTCGAGTTTGTTTAAAACTTTTTTGATTCCATAAGCCATAAAGTCCAACCAACTGATTGTGCTGATCGTAAATCAAATAGAAGTCATCTAGATTTAAGCATGCCCAAAATGGATTTTGACCATCTACCAAAGCATTAAAATCATAGCTAGGTAAAAAATTATAATGGTCTTTCATTTTTAAAATGAAATCATTCGCTTCATCTACACGTTCAGCAGTCAGGGTTTTAAATTGATATTGATTGAAAGTTTTTGGTTTCACTGCCTGTGAAACGGTAAAGGTTCGAATTTCATCATAAAAATATGGCAGCGGAAATCCAGATCTTTCATGATGTAAAATACTGGCAGCGACAATATTGTCGTTTAAAACTACACTTTCAAAAATCGTGTCTTGTGGTATTTCATCATGGAGATAGTCCATCAATAAGCGCATGACTTTAGCACCACGATACGCTGGATTCATTCTTAAATCGGCGACATAACGCATCAGGTCAGGCTGACCATTGATATAACAATAACGCCATCCCAAATTCATCATCGCAATCACGATAGATGGATCTTCCACAGGGACAACCACTTTTAAATCTGGACGATTATACTGTGCGTGGCTGGCATCAAAATAACTGGGGTGACGCGCATAAGATAATGTGATGCCATTGCTTGGCATAGTCTCTGCACTAATTTTCATTAGTTGCTCATCATCTTCGACAGTCGCATTTCGAACCGCAAACTTAGTCTCATTCTTTGAATGATATAACGCCGTTTCGTCGAACGGTGCATCTAACACATCGATATCCATCTCAATACTCAATTATTTTTGTTTTCATTTTCTTAAGCGGCTCAGGCTTAATATTCCCTTCAATCATGCCATTGTTCATGGCTAGTGTTTTGTAGTAGTCCCAAGCATCTTGTACATGTACCACTTCAGGTTCATCCAACTGCCCTAGATCGCGTGCCAATTCATAATGAAAATTATGTTTAAGCAAACGGTCTAGTGCTTGAGCGGATGGTTGTTTATCTACATTGCCTTCACTGAGTAAAATATAGTGTGGTTTTTTAACCGAACATTGTTCAATACCCAAGATACTAATCGGCAAATAATCCGCTTGTTTAAACTCTGCAAGGACTTTAACTGCTGCATTGTGGTCGAGCTTTTCTCCGACCAAATCAACCGTCATTTTTCGACCTAAAAATTTAAAACATGGCACTTGCTGATAAAAGTCGGTGACTTCTAATTCATCATCAATCACATAACGAATTAATCCTGAACCTGTAGTAATCACAGGACTAACGATATCGCCTATTTTCAGTTGCCAAGATGGCACCACTTTTTGGCTGTCTTGCAAAATAAATTCATAAAAATGTGACTGATAACTTAAGGTAAAACGGTTTGCAAATGGAATCGTCACTACGCCTTCAGTTGCCCATAAACCTTTACCCTCAAATGCCACCCCTGCAATTCGTTGCTGTAGCTGTACTGCCCATTGCTCTGCGCTCGCTGTATCCCAACTCGAAACCAGACTGAGTTTAGGCCACAGTTTTTTCCACGCCGTTGCTTGGGTTAAATCCAAGTCTTGTAAGCGATAGCATTGTTGACAAGATTTCGGAACTTGCAGAAAACTCAAACCATCACGTTGCCATTGTCCAGTTTTTAAGACCTGTACAATTTCAGCTTGATGTTCTTGAATAATATCCAGCAATTGCAATGCAAATGTAGGACTCCATACCGAAATCATGCCTAAATGCTTATCTGCAACGAGATACACCGCGGTTGCAAACATGGCATCTTCGGCTGAATTTGCCATCGCAATTTCAGTCGGTACCGACTGGGTAATTTTACTCAGCACTCGCTTCGACAGATTAAGCAGCGCACTATCATCATTCAAATTACTATTTTCTAAAAGCTTTCGCTGGCTTTCAGGCAACCATGAAACCGACCAATAATGCGTTGAGTTTTTCAGTTGTGGATGAGTTCGGTATAGATTGGTGAGCCATAACCCAATAGCTTCATCTAGCTCATCTAAAAAAGCCTGAGTATAAGGAATGAATTTAATTGCTTCACTCGACCCACTGGTCGGTTGAAATCGGACAATTTTTTCAGGCCCTAAACAATTTTTGCCACTTTGTCTGGATTGTTCAATTTGGCTTTTCCAATTGCTATAACGCGAAAGCGGATATTTTTTGGCAAATTGCTCATAACTTAAATTTTGCGAAATGTGCTGCTTTAAAAAATGACTTAATTTTTTACGTTGCACATTTTCCAACTGATGTGCCTGCTGTGTATAGCGTTGAAATGCTTTACGGCAGGCAATATTCAAGACTTGATGTGCTGTGGTGAGAAGCAATCCCATTAGGCCACCTTCGAGTCTGAACCTGTCGCAATATGCAATGTACGTGACTTATAACGTAACTTGCTGTCATGTTTACTCACACTGGTGGTCTTGGTTAAGAATCGATTTACATAACGGTATAAATCGCTCCAACGTAATTCACCAATGCACGGAAGTTCAGTTCCATCGACCCACGTTGGGTTCTTGTCTTCAAAGAAGGCAATCTTGGTATTGTTTTCGCGCATCTCATGGGTGATAGGCGCAACATCTGCTTTGAGTGGCTGGTAGTCTTCGCCAAAATTCAGCAGACCCGTTTCATGGTTATAGTATTCTGAGAAATATTCTTTACAGTACGATTCGACAAAGTCTTTGAGATGAGCATTTTTCTCACCATAATGTGGATAGTAGCTGTAGTAGTTATTGGCTAAGAGCAGATAAGTTTTAAAGCCTTTAGAAATTAGAATCCAATATACAGGGGTTCTTGGATGACGAAATTTAAAACTAATAATATAACGGAACATTGCTCGGGTTAATGCACGATTCCCCCAATACTCTTTCTCAATAATGGTATCTCCACTGAAAAAAGCATGTCGGGCTTTACCATCAACAACAAAGTCACGCTCCATAACCGTCGAGAATCCGACAATTTGATTATTTTTCGGTTCAATAATAAAAAAAACACCGGTTTTTTCTAAGAAGTCGCGTTCAAAAATTTCATAACGGGTATTGGCATAATACTTTTGGTAAATACCATACATGCGTTTGAGTTCTTGAACAGTGATGTCACCAGTACGTTTATATAAACTATAAGGTTCTTTTTTGATCTGCCTAAGCAGTTTAAATTCCATCATAATCATAATTCCCTGTTGCCATTCATTCATGATGAACGAGCGATATTGTTTTTGTTTTACAGAACACAGTCATCTCGTTGGATGCGTGCGGACGTCATATTAGTGGGTGAAAATGATGAAATGCAATCAACTTTACGTATTTAAACGAAAATCACGAAAAGCGTAAAATAAAAAAACCCGGCCTAAACCGGGTTTCTGTTTTTACAACTGAACGTGGCTAATTTGTACCTTTTAATTGAGTTTCATCTTGTCAAAACTTAGGTGATCTCCTTCCGCTTGAACAACAATCGTATCGCCCGGTTGGAACGCGCCTGACAAGATTTTCTGTGCCAGTGTATTTTCAACTTGTTGTTGGATGGCACGTTTTAGAGGACGTGCACCATATACAGGGTCAAAACCAGCATCGATAAGTAACTCAAAGGCACTATCTTCAACTGCCAAACTCATGTCTTTGTCAGCCAAACGTGAACGTAAACGATCCAACTGAATATCTGCAATGCCACGAATTTGCGCTTTTTGTAAAGAATGGAAAACCACCAGCTCATCAATACGGTTCACAAATTCAGGACGGAAATGTTCAGATACAGCAGCCATGACCACAGCACGAACTTCGTCTTTCGACGGGTTTTCACCTAATTCACGAACATCGGTTGAACCTAAGTTCGAGGTCATCACGATTACGGTGTTTTTGAAATCAATCACACGACCTTGTGAGTCAGTTAATCGACCATCATCTAACACTTGAAGCAAGATGTTAAAGACGTCTGGATGGGCTTTTTCAACCTCATCAAACAACACCACACTATAAGGTTTACGACGTACAGCCTCAGTTAATACACCGCCTTCTTCATAGCCCACATAGCCCGGAGGAGCACCCACTAAACGGCTCACCGAATGCTTTTCCATAAACTCTGACATGTCGATACGAATAATCGCATCATCACTGTCAAATAAGAAGTTACCTAGAGCTTTGGTTAACTCAGTTTTACCTACACCTGTTGGCCCAAGGAATAAGAATGAACCACTTGGGCGGTTTGGATCGGATAATCCTGCACGAGAACGACGCACCGCATTTGATACTGCTACGACCGCTTCATCTTGACCGACTACACGGTTATGTAAGAACTCTTCCATGTGTAAGAGTTTTTCACGTTCACCTTGTAGCATTTTTGCAACAGGAATACCTGTAGCTGCACTTACCACTTCAGCGATTTCATTTTCAGTGACTTTGGTACGAATCAGTTTCGGCTCTTCATTCACCTCCGCAATTTCTTCTTCATTCAAGCGTTTTTGCAACTCAGGAATGACTCCATATTGCAAACGGCTCGCTTCTGCTAAATCACCTTCACGTTGTGCTTTTTCAAAGGCAGTACGTGCTTTATCTAACTCAATTTGAGCTTGATTCGTTCCGTCAACCAGACGTTTTTCCGCAATCCACACTTCTTCCAAATCGCTATATTCTTTTTGAACTTCAGCAATTTGTTTCTCCAAATGCTCAACTTCAGCCTTCGACACCGAATCCGCATCTTTTTTTACGGCTTCAAGTTGCATTTTTAACTGAATTAAACGGCGGTCTAAACGATCAAGTGGCTCTGGTTTAGAGTCAATTTCCATTTTGATTCGTGATGCTGCTTCATCAATCAAATCAATGGCTTTATCTGGCAACTGACGGTCTGTGATGTAACGGTGCGACATTTTTGCCGCAGCAATAATTGCAGAGTCTAAAATTTGCACACCATGATGGGTTGCATATTTGTCTTTTAGACCACGTAAAATCGCAATGGTGTCTTCCACGCTCGGTTCATCAACAATCACTTTTTGGAAACGGCGTTCTAATGCCGCATCCTTTTCGATATATTGACGGTACTCATCTAAGGTGGTTGCACCTACACAGCGAAGTTCGCCACGTGCCAACGCAGGTTTAAGCATATTCCCTGCATCCATTGCACCATCACCTTTACCTGCGCCAACAAGCGTATGTAATTCGTCAATGAAGAGAATGATCTCGCCATCATATTTGGCCAAATCTTTTAGAACGGCTTTAAGTCGCTCTTCAAATTCACCACGGTATTTTGCACCTGCAAGCAATGAACCAAGGTCGAGTGAAAGTACACGTTTACCTTTCAGACTTTCAGGAACTTCGCCATTGACGATACGCTGTGCTAAGCCCTCAACGATTGCAGTTTTACCCACACCCGGCTCACCAATCAGTACGGGGTTGTTTTTACTACGGCGTGATAAAACCTGAATGGTACGGCGAATCTCTTCGTCACGACCAATGACCGGATCTAGCTTACCTTCTAATGCACGTGCATTGAGGTCTAAGGTATATTTGTTGAGTGAATCACGTTGATCTTCGTGGTTATTACTCATGACTTGTTCACCGCCTCGTATTTGTTCAATTGCACTACGTAATTTATCTGTCGTTACGCCTACACTATTTAATAAGGTTTTGGTTTTACCCGTTTCAGCTAAACCGAGAATCACCCAATCTGTAGAAAGAAACTCATCTCCAGCTTTTTGCGCAAAACTATCGGCTAAATTTAGCGCTTTGACTGCTTCAGGATTTAGGTTGATGTCCCCTGTCGGCGTCGCAATGGTGGCGGTATCCTGTAGGGCTTGCTGAAGTTTGGTTTTTAACTCAGGAAGATTAGCACCTGCCTGTTGTAACAAGCTTTGGTTCGAAGGCTCTTCAAGCAATGTCGAAAGAATATGGATTCCTTCAATGGCTGTATGGTCTTTCCCCATTGCTAAAGATTGGGCATCGGATAATGCTTGCTGCAAACGGTTTGTGAATTTTTCGAATCGCATTCTTGTTATTCCTCACAACAAATTCTGTACTTGAAGCATATATGGGAGTCATATTTAAAATTTCAAATACATTTTTCAAATATTTTTCAATGAGTTAATTTTAAGATAAAGATAAATCTCAATTATAATATTGGTATAAATAGAATACTTTTCAAGTCATTTATTGAAGAATTTAGTACTTTATTATATTGTTTAAATACATATGTATTTTTAGGCAATTTTCTTGTCAACTCAACTGACTTTCTGACAATAAAATTCAATGATTTTCCATTTGCTTAAATAATACAAATGTCAAAAAAGCCCACATTTACATGCAGGCTTTTGCTTAATCCACTAAAAAGTTCAGCTTAAGGTGCAGGATTTGGCTGTTGGCGATGAATAGCTTCAATCCCTTTTAAAATGTCTTCTGATAAATTCACCTCAAAAGCATCAATATTTTCTTTCAACTGATCTAGATTTGTCGCACCAATAATTGTACTGGTGACAAAAAATTGCTGCTTAATAAATGCTAGTGCTAACTGTGTCAACGTTAAACCATGCTGTTCTGCCAATTGTGCATATTGTTCTGTTGCCCATTCACTCTCCGCATTTGAATAGCGGCTAAAGCGTGAAAATAGTGTCACTCGAGCATTGGCAGGACGCGCACCATGACGGAATTTACCTGTTAGATAACCAAATGCCAATGGAGAATATGCCAATAAGCCCACGCCTTCGTAGTGTGCAATTTCAGATAAACCTATTTCATAAGTACGGTTCAATAAACTATACGGATTTTGCACACTGACAATTTTTTCTAAACCATGCTTTTCTGCAAGTTGTAGGAATTTTAAAGTTCCCCATGGTGTTTCATTGGAGAGTCCAATAGTACGAATTCGGCCTTTTTTCACCTCATAACTTAAAGCAACCAATGTTTCTTCTAAATTGGTAATGGTTTGCGTATTGTTCGCTTCGGCATTGCCAAAACCCAATTTACCGAAAAAGTTGGTTGGTCGTTGCGGCCAATGCAGCTGGTATAAGTCAAGGTAATCTGTTTGTAAGCGCTGAAGAGATTGATCTAGAGCAGACTCAATTTCCGAAGCAATAAATTTGGTTTGCCCATCTCGAATATGACTGCCACCTTGTGACGGACCTGCAATTTTTGAAGCTAAGATTAATTTATCGCGTCCACCGCGAGCTGCAATCCAGTTACCAATAATAGTCTCAGTTGAACCTTGGGTTTCAGGTTTCGGTGGGACAGGATACATTTCTGCAGTATCCCAAAAGTTAAGACCACGCTCTAAAGCATAATCCAGTTGCTCGAAAGCTTCTGCTTGGGTGTTTTGTTCACCAAACGTCATGGTGCCTAAACAAATTTCTGGAACTAATATGCCTGTATGTGCCAATGGTTTAAATTGCATGCCGCAAATTCCCTCTTTATTTTAAATATCAATATATAAGTCACGAAGTAGCTTACCTAAGATATCGGCTTTGTTTAAATCATAATTTTCTGTTTATTTGTCAAAAAATGTGAGAAAGGTTTCTTCCGCTAAAATAGTGAGAAATGAATAGACATAAAAAAAGCAAACCCCTGAGTTTGCTTTTTTAGATTTGGAAGAATGATTATTCTTCGTCGTAAAATTCGTCAGAAGCCAATTGGCTTTTCTCTTCAAGCGATGCATCAAAAATTAGAATCGCTTTACCATCAGTTTCGATCATACCTTGTTCTTCAAGTGTTTTTAGAACACGACCAACCATTTCACGGGAACAACCCACAATACGACCAATCTCTTGACGAGTAATACGAATCTGACGACCATTCGGCAAAATCATTGCTTCTGGTTGTGAAGATAAATCAATTAAGCAACGTGCAATACGACCTGACACGTCAATAAACGCAAGGTCAGTGACTTTCCGTGTCGTATTTTTAAGACGACGTACAAGCTGTGCAAATACCGCATAACTTAAGTCTGGGTATTGTTTGCTTAATTCATGAAAGTTTTCATAGGTAATCTCAGCAATTTCACATACATCACGCGTACGCACTTCTGCAGTACGCTGTGCATTTGCTTCGAATAGACCCATTTCCCCAAAAAAGTCACCCGCATTTAAGTACGCAACCACAATTTCACGCTCATCATCTTCGCGTAAAATGATAGATACTGAACCCTTAAGAATTAAATACAAAGATTTAGATTCTGAGCCCGCATCAACGATTGTTGTACGTTTTGGGTAACGATTGATATATGCACGTTTTAATAATGCCTTCACCGACTCAGGTAACTGCCCCGGAGATAGCGCATCTGTGCTAAGTTGTGAAAAGTTTGAAGTCATGCTAACAGTTTCCGAATATGGATAATTTATAGATCGCACAAGACCTAAAGTGAACTTGTCACACGTAAGAGTTGAAATTCCTTATCAACTCAATTTATGTTAGTGTACAGGTACTGCGTAAATTTATAGCTTTTTTTAGGGACTTGCAATGCAAACTAGTGTTCATTGGCTAGAGAATGTTGCTTTTGAAGCAAAAACTCAAAGTGGTCACACTGTTATGATGGATGGATCACAAGAATATGGCGGTGAAAACCGTGGTCCGCGCCCAATGGAACTGATTTTAACAGGACTTGGTGGTTGTGCATCTTTCGATATTGTGACGATTTTAAAGAAAGCACGCCAAGACATTACTGATGTTCGTTGTGAATTAAATGCAGAACGTGCCGACACTATTCCTGCTGTATTCACTAAAATTCATTTGCACTTTGTAGTCACTGGTCATGGCGTGAAGGAAAAGCAAGTTGCAAAAGCGGTTGAACTTTCTGCTGAAAAATACTGTTCTGCTAGTAAAATGCTGATGGATGGTGGTGTAGAAATTACCCATGACTTTGAAATTTTAGAAGCTGAAGCGGCATAATATATTTGCTCAATTAAAAGCCGCATAGAATGCGGCTCTTTTGTTTCAAACAATCCGCTAAAGCACACATTGTATAAAGCACTGCTATATAGTCATAAACGCAGAAATATGAGCCAAAGAAGTTTGGCTTAATCACTTAAACAATCAATATCCAAATTGATGTATTTGCACATAGATGCATTTACACCCAATTCCATCTCATGATGATTTTACGACTCAATCCATATGAATCTATTCAAGCCAAATACGATTGAAAACGATTGCGAAGAACACCTTACATATAAGTAGATTTGATTTAACTATAGTCTTAATAACACTTTAATTAGGGTGTGTTGACACTTTTAGCTTAAAAAAATAGCGAAGTAGTAAAATCAAATCACCAAACCCAATTTTACTATTCGCTATGCCTCGTACCATGCTGACAGATCAACACTGGCAAAAGTTGAAAGTTATTCTGCGTAATTTATCCATTCACCACAACTCAAATTTACGCAATTTTATTGAAGCTATTCTCTATAGAATTAGAACAGGCTGTCCGTGGCGAGATATTCCTTCTTGTTTTGGTCATTCAAACTCTATTTTCAAACGTTTTAATCGTTGGTCAAGCAGCGGTAAGTTACTTAGATTATTCAAATTACTAGCCTCATGCCCCGATATGGAGTGGATTTTTATTGATGGCTCTCATGTACGTGCTCATCAACATTCTGCCGGCATAGCGAATCAATCTATTTCTAAAAGTGTAGGAGGAAACTCCTCAAAAATACATTTGATTGTTGATGCACATGGCAATCCTATTGATTTCATGATTACCGATGGAACCACACATGATGTTAAAGTTGCACATGATTTAATATCAACATTAGATTTAAAAGAGACAAAAGTGGTATGCGCAGATAAAGGCTATGATTCAGAATCACTGCGTGAACAGATCAGGAAAACAAGGACTAAAGCGAATATACCAAGGAAAACGAATAGCCAATCGAACAATGACCATATGGACTGGTATTTATATAAAATCAGGCATTTAGTTGAAAATATGTTTTGCAGATTAAAGGAATTTAGAGGAATAGCTACTCGATATGACAAGCTCAAAAGGAATTATCAAAGTTCTGTTGCTTTAGCCTGTATATTTTTATGGCTACCTTTATAGGGTTAATTATGAACAGTAAATGTCAACAGACCCTAATAATTTCAGATAAAAAAAAGCAGAATAATTTTGATTCTGCTTTTTGAATTTGGTAGGTTTAACCAGATTCGAACTGGTGACCTCTACGATGTCAACGTAGCGCTCTAACCAACTGAGCTATAAACCTAGAATGCGTAGAATCATATTCATTTTTATTTTTTATGACAAGCCCTTTTCTGAGTTTTTTAAACTTTGCGTACAAGTTTTAAGCAAAGCCTTAAAATATTGAATATCATGAGAACTTAGCGCGGTACCTACATAAATTTCCTGCTCAAATAACGTAATAACTTGTTCAAATGCCGCCCTTTCCTGTTCAGGTATATTTTCAGCCAAACGTTGTAACCAATGCCTAAAACTTTCTGAAGCCACTTTTTGCTGGCTCAAGGGTAAATTCTTAGCAAACTTGGCAATTTCTCTTTCAAGAGGGCTTAGGCTTTTTCTTTTTTTCCACAAAATCCATATAAAATATAATGCTACAATGCCACCAATACTCAAAATAAGAAGTAACCCACCTGCATAAGCAGAATTTACCCCGAGCTTTTTAAACCATTGTTGCTGTGATTCAGCATTATAACCCACCACTTTGCTTTGCCATTGGTAACTCGCATAATCACTCCATACACGGACTTTTTTCAACATCGAAAATTGTTGATAGGCCCAAGTCGACTGCTGGCTCCCAAAAATTGTCCGATCTTGTTCCATATAATCCTGCATCCCCCCATCGATACGCTGCGGTGCGATCATGGCCGTCGGATCAATACGACGCCAATGTTGATTGATATAAACCTCTGTCCACGCATGTGCATCAAGTTGACGAACTTCCCAACTTTTTCCATCTGGTGCTAATTGACCACCTTGATATCCCACGACAATACGCGATGGAACACCAACATAGCGCATCAACATTGCAAAGCTCGAAGCAAAATGTTCGCAAAAGCCCTGTCTTGATCCGAATAAAAAATCATCTATCCGATTTTGCCCCAATACACCTGGGCTTAAGGTATATGCAAAGCGATTTTGTTTATACCATTGCAAAACTTCGGCAATATAACGCTCGGGATTTTGATGACTTCGCTGCCATAATGTTTGGGCCAATTGTTGTGATTGAACATCCAAGTGTTCAACATAACGAGTATTTAATTTTTCAAGCAAAGCCACATTTTTTATTTGTGGCGGCTCTGCACGTCCTAACCATTTCAGTTGAATCGGCTCCGTGCGTGCTGTTAATCGGTAGGGTGTAATTCGACCATCTTGACCTAATGCAAAACGTGCTTCATTGGGAACGGATTGCTCCAACGACATAATCCACATCACACTTGGGTCGGCAGCCAAATATTGATAATTCAATGTCCGCTTGGGTTTTAACTCGGCTGGATTCAGCTGTATAACGTTCTGGTTAAAAAAATGACTGGTCCATTTAGAACCATCATATTCATCTAATGCCATCGCCCGCCAATACAGCTCTGTACGTGGTGGCAAGGCTTGAATATCTCCAATTATACGAAAAGCCAAACTACTCGACTGTGATAACTCAGCAATATCGCCCGGAGACATGCTATCACTTATCCCTGTTGTGGCTTTATTTTCAGGAATAGGAATGTGCCATAGCGGTGGCAGGCGTGGAAAAAAGAGAAACAGTAAAATAAAAAATGGAACAGCTAAGCCAATAAATTTTCCCACATGCCCAATATCTTGTTTAATCGCCTGTATTTCACCGCTTGAGTCTTGGCTAAAACCAACGGTCTGTAAACGGTACAACCCAATAAAACAGCTCAACAACGCCAATAAAATAACCAATGCCATGGCAAAAGACTGGCTAAACAAAAAACTACTGGCAATCACAAACATCGCAAAGTTATATAAAATAATTACATCACGACGTGTTTTTGTTTCTAAAGATTTAGCAAATAAAAATGTACTGAGTACTGCAACCCCTGCATCAACACCAATAAAGGTTTTATGGCTTATATAAATGCTAAATAATGCTGTCAATGTCAGCACATAGGTTAAAATTTTAGAAAATGGTTTTTTACTGGCGCGGGTATTGAGTAATAAAATAAGCCAAATAACTAAAAATACCAATGATGTCGCCACAGGGATATAAAGCATTTGTGCAATGAGCACCAATGCTAAAGTGAGTAATATTGAGCGGCGTATGGTATTTTCAATCATCTCTTAAGCCTGCGCCAATAACCGTTTTGCTTCGGAATAATGCAGTTTTCCAGTACCTGATGCTAACTCAGCATTAGGTAAATACAATGCATATTGATCGTGATTTTTTTCAGCCTGCTCGACCAAACCCAT
Organism: Acinetobacter sp. YH01010; assembly: GCF_013420775.1. Classification (NCBI taxonomy): domain Bacteria; kingdom Pseudomonadati; phylum Pseudomonadota; class Gammaproteobacteria; order Moraxellales; family Moraxellaceae; genus Acinetobacter; species Acinetobacter sp. YH01010. The sequence continues at coordinate 85,463 of NZ_VOYF01000010.1, forward strand.
CATGAGGCTAAGTTTTTCTTCATGACTTTGAGCTGGCATATGGTGATAATGAATCTCCAATTTCTTTAGATCTTCATATTGCTCAAAAACTTTGACATACAAGCCTTGTCCTCGTGCTGCTTGTTTCCATGACACCGCATGAAGTGAATCCCCCGTCTGAAAACTCCGTAATTCGCGAAATTCATCAAGATCAGGTTCAAAATTTTGCTGTTGTTGCTTATTTTCCACGGAATGCAAACTGGCTTGTGGCGCAACCCACGCGGGGTGTTGTGCATACAAATACGTCCAGGCCCGAACCAAACCAAAGGGATAAACACTATAAATTTGTATAGGTGGAATCTGAAAAACACCGCGTTGACTGGTTGTAAAATTTAATTGAAAGCCGTGCTGTTGCGTATTGAACAATAATTTATGTAGCTGATTTTCAGTTTTAATCCACAAATATCGCGCCTGTTCAACCTCTTGTTTAAAGTAAATATCGACCAAAAGTAATTCCCCAGCTTGCGGGATATCAACAACATTTATTTGAATCTGCAACGCATGAAGCTGTTTAAAAGTAATATAGAAACTAATACACAATACGGCGCTAATTAAAAAGCAAAATCCTAAAATCAAGTTATTGGCATAATTCACACCTGCAATAAAGGTGATGAAAATTAACACCAAATACAAGTAGCCTTGCTGATAGATAAAGATCAATACATCTTTTTGAGTCAGCTGCTTGTGCTGATCGATTTTAAATCGACGTTCAATCCATTGCTGCCACATTGAAGCCAAGGTTCAACTCCTTTATTGGATCGAAACTTGTTCTAAAAGCTTAAAGGCTTCAAGATCTGACAACCCAATTCGATGAGATACCACAGCTGTAAAAACGGCTTGTACATCGTCAGGATTCACATAATTTCGCTGCTCAATCAGCGCATAGGCTTGCGCAGCTTTCTTTAAGGCTAAAACACCACGAGTAGAAAGACCATGTCTCCCCTTACGTGTCTCAGCAGCAAGATCCAAAATGTAATCCATTAAACGATCACTCAGATGTATCTGCTCGACAAACCCTTGTAGTTGTAAAATTTCTGCTTCATTAAAGATATGTGCTAATGCCGCAATCAGATCATGGCGTGAAGTTTGTTGGAGCAATAATTTCTCTGCCTGACGCGATGGATAACCTAAAGACAAACGCATTAAAAACCGGTCCAACTGGGACTCAGGTAAGGCATAAGTACCACTTTGAAATAAAGGGTTTTGTGTCGCAATCACCCAAAATGGTTGAGGCAAAGCATATCGCACACCGTCGACCGTCACATAGCCCTCTTCCATCGCTTCCAATAAAGCACTTTGGGTCTTTGGACTACAACGGTTGATTTCATCTGCCAATAAAATTTGGGTAAAAATCGGCCCAGATTTAAACTCAAAATGATGTTCTTTTTGATTAAACATATTTACCCCAATCACATCGCTGGCCAGCATGTCATTGGTAAATTGAATCCGTTGAAACTTTAATCCCGCCAAATGTGACAAGGCGCTAGATAATGTCGTTTTTCCTAAACCAGGTAAGTCTTCAAATAGCACATGCCCGCCTGCCAATAGACAAGCTAAAGCCAATTTGGTTTGCTGATTTTTATCCAAAATAATTTGGTTAATTTGTTCGAGGAATGTATTTATTTTCGGGTAAAAAGGCGCAAGGCTCTGCTCACTTAAAAGCGTTGATGTATTATTTTGTTGGCTTTTCTCTGATCCCCAAAACACCTTTTATTCCCCAATAAAAAAGTTAAATGAATGACTAACATACAGGGTTTTATTTAAAAATACAGTGTTTATCTCCAAGTCATACCCAGTTCAATACTTTAAATACATACGCTTGATATTTATTGGGTATACAAAAGCGTTGTCATCGCTTCGACTGATCACAATTCAGCAATAAAAAAGCGTCCCGAAGAACGCTTTTTTTTATTGGATTTTTAGCACAAGTCAAAGCATTAGCAAGGACACTTCTTCATGTCACCACCAGCTGATGGATAACGTGCATCTACACAGTGACGATAAAATGTTTTTGCATCCATCGCTTCCAAATCAGGATGATGTTTTGCCATATGTTCCAAATAATTTTGGTAATCTGGCACACCCACCATCAGGCGGAAGCTTTGCTGTAAACGTTGCCACAACGTCGCAATACGTGACCAATTTTTCGGGTTCAGAATTAAATCCTTCTGCGACATAATGGTCATTTTAATGATTTTATAAATCACCGTTTTTCCACTTTTTGCAAACTTCAGGTTCATTCATATTCCCCCTATTAATGTGCTGAATTCGACGGATTAATTTCAGCTGGGTCACGGTAAATCGCTTCTGCTTCATTCACCGATGGATTTGGATTTGCCAAAGCACGACGCACCACACCAATCGCTGCAAATAACATCACAAATGCCACAATCATAAAGAATGCACAAAGACCGGCATTGATTTGATTCGACAATGCAACCGTATGCATTTCAGCCATGGTTTTCGCAGGTGCCAACAATTCATTTTTCGCAATGGCTGCATTAAAACGATCTGCCTGAGCCAAGAAACCAATCTTTGGATTTTCGTGGAAAATCTTCTGCCAACCAGCGGTCATTGAAGTAATAAACAAGAATAATGTTGGGATAATTGTCACCCAAACATACTTTTGTTTTTTCATCTTGAATAAAATCACTGTACCCAAGATCAATGCCATCGCAGCAAGAATTTGGTTACCAATACCAAATAGCGGCCATAAACTATTAATACCGCCGAGTGGATCAACCACGCCTTGGTAAACGAAGAAGCCCCAACCTGCAACAGCCACCGCTGTACCTAACAGATTTCCGAAGAAGTTATGTGAGTTTTTAACAGCAGGAATTACGATACCCACAGTATCTTGCACCATGAAACGACATGCACGTGTACCCGCATCAACTGCCGTTAAAATGAAGAGTGCTTCGAATAAAATCGCAAAGTGATACCAGAACGCCATCATTGAACGGTTATTAAAAATTTCCGTAATGATATGCGCCATACCAATCGCAAATGTTGGCGCCCCCCCTGTACGAGACAGAATCGAGTTTTCACCCACTTCTTGTGCAAGTAAGGTCAATGCTTCAGGTGTTACCACGAAGCCTAATGTACGAACTGCTTCTGCAGCGGACTCAACCGTTGTACCAATCACAGCTGCTGGCGCATTAATCGCAAAATACACACCAGGCTCAAGAATCGTTGCACAGACCAAAGCCATGATCGCAACAAAAGATTCCATCAACATGCCGCCATAACCGATCATGCGAATATCTTTTTCATTATTCACAAGCTTCGGTGTCGTTCCTGAAGAAACGAGCGCATGGAAACCTGAAATTGCACCACAGGCAATGGTAATAAACAAGAATGGGAACATTGAGCCTGCAAATACAGGACCTGTACCATCAATAAAATGCGTCACCGCTGGCATTTTCATTTCAGGTAAAGCAAACATAATCCCGATTGCTAAACCTGCAATAACACCAATTTTCAAGAAGGTCGATAGGTAATCACGTGGTGCAAGCAGTAACCATACGGGTAACACAGATGCTACGAAACCATAACCAATCAACCACCAAGTTAGTTCAGTACCTGAAAGTGTAAAGAATGGCCCCCAGTACGGATGCTGTGCAATGTCGCCACCATAGATAATCCCAGCCATCATCAGTACAAAACCAATGATCGACACTTCTGCAATTTTACCCGGACGGATAAATCGCATATATATACCCATGAAAATCGCAATCGGTACAGTGGCAGCGATACTGAAGACACCCCACGGACTGTTGGTCAACGCTTTTACAACAACCAAAGCAAGTACCGCAAGAATGATGATCATCACGCCAAGTGCACCAAGCATCACGATGATTCCGGCAAAAGAACCTAGTTCTTGTTTTGCCATTTCACCGAGTGAACGACCATCACGACGCGTTGAGATGAACAAGACTAAAAAGTCTTGAACCGCACCGGCAAGAACAACACCCACCAAGAGCCAAATAGTTCCCGGCAAATAACCCATTTGCGCAGCAAGGATCGGTCCGACTAATGGGCCTGCACCTGCAATCGCAGCAAAGTGGTGACCAAATAGAACGCTTTTATTGGTCGGTACATAATCCAAGCCGTCAGCTAAGCGATGGGCAGGCGTTAAACGTCGCTCATTCAGTTCAAAGACTTTATTGGCAATAAATAAACTATAAAAACGATATGCAATGCTATACACACAGATTGCTGCAAGGATCAGCCAAACTGCATTGACATGCTCGCCTCGACTGAGTGCTAGTATGCCGAATGAAACGGCACCTAGAATGGCTACAAACAGCCAGATAATCTTTGAAGCCATTCCTGACTTCGGTTGAATGGTTTCCATCTCAATCCCTCATAAATGTTGAAATAAATCAGCTTGATTTTTCTTGTTCGAGGTACTGCTGTTTCTTCCCTTGAAACTCTACTCCTGTTATGGGCTTTTTCATCTAATACTTTGGAATAAAAATTTAAACCAATAGGTATAAAAAAAGGGATGAATCACTTCATCCCTTTCGATAATAGTCTATTTTTAAACCATTATGCACGTTCTAAATAGTCACCAGTACGAGTGTCTACACGAACGCTTTCTTCTTGCTGTACGAATAATGGAACACGTACAACTGCACCAGTTTCAAGCTTAGCCGGTTTACCGCCACCGCCTGAAGTATCACCACGTACACCTGGATCAGTTTCAACGATTTTTAATACAACGAAGTTGGGCGCGCTCACAGTTAAAGGAACACCGTTCCAAAGCATGATTGTGCAAAGTTCATTTGAGTCATCTTTCAACCATTTAGCCGCGTCACCCATAGCAACTTTATCAGCAGCGATTTGTTCGAAAGATTCTGGATCCATGAAGTTCCACATTTCACCGTCGTTATACAAGTAGTTCATTTCAACTTCTTGGATGTCAGCAGCTTCTAGTGAATCACCAGATTTGAAAGTTTTTTCTAAAACTTTACCAGTTTTAAGGTTACGTAATTTTACGCGGTTAAAAGCTTGGCCTTTACCTGGTTTTACGTATTCGTTTTCCATGATTGAACATGGGTTACCGTCAAGCATGACCTTAAGGCCTGACTTGAAATCATTCGTAGAATAATAGGCCATGACTGGCTCACTCCAAACTTACTAACTTTAATCTATAGATGCTATGGGCTGTAACATGTCATTTAGCAAGTACTGACTGTAACATTGGCTGCCACATGCACATTAATGTGATATTGCGTATTCTAAATGACCAATGCACCATGTCGCAACGAAAAAATCCCCATTAAAGGGGTCAAGCTGCTTAACTTACACTCAGACATTAAAGAACTTTGTTTATACAATGCCCACAAACAGGTAAAATTGCTGTTTACTGAAACTTAATAAATGTTTCGTAGGCTTCATCCGTTGTGAGCTTTATCGGAATTATTTCAGCTTACACTTAAAAGTTCGACGCATTAATTTCAGCAATATTCCCTACTCACCTTTCTGCATTTTTTAAACAATCGGCATGATAAACTATTTATTTCAAGAGCAAAACTGGCAAACCCAATTGAGTGATTTGATTACAAATCCTCAAGAATTACTCGATGTATTAGAACTTTCGCATGATCAGTTATTATCTGGTGCTCAGTTCGCAGCAGATGAGTTTCGCCTACGTGTGCCGCGCGCTTTTGTTGAAAAAATGCAAAAAGGTAATCCGCTCGATCCGCTTTTACTCCAAGTCCTACCGCATCATTTAGAACTCGAAGAACACGCCGGTTTTGTTACCGACCCATTAGGTGAAGAACAAGCCAACCAACAGCCTGGTGTATTACATAAGTACAAGTCTCGTTTTTTACTGACCTTAACCGGTGCCTGCGCGGTCCATTGCCGTTATTGTTTCCGCCGGCATTTTCCCTACCAAGAAAACCTGCCTAAAAATGACGATTGGGTAAACATTAAGCAATATATCGAACAACAACCCGATATTAATGAAGTGATTTTAAGTGGTGGAGACCCGCTCACACTATCAAATCGTAAACTTCAAGTGTGGATTGAACGTTTATCGACTTTGCCACAAATTAAATTTTTGAGAATTCATTCACGAGTTCCTATCGTAATCCCCAACCGTGTCGATGAAGAGCTGGTTTCTATTTTAAAAAACAGTAGGCTACGCATTATTCTAGTGGTACACTCAAATCATGCATCAGAGCTAGATGACTTCACCTGTAGCCAGCTTCAACAGCTTGTCAAACAAGAAATCACCGTGCTGAACCAAGCAGTCTTATTAAAAGGGGTTAATGATTCTGCAGATGTATTGGTCGATTTAAGTTACCGCTTATTCGACGCAGGTGTAATGCCATATTATTTACATGTTCTGGATAAAGTAAAAGGTGCTCATCATTTTGATACACCAGCTCAGGATATTGATTTAATTTATAAAAAAGTTTTAGAGAACCTACCTGGTTATTTGGTTCCTAAACTTGTACGGGAAATAGCGGGCGAAAAAAACAAGACACCGCTTTTTGGGGCTTCAACTTTTTGAGTTAAATAATAAAGATGACCACGCATACTTCAGATACGTTTTACAATCCGACTGAATTAAAGCTGGATAAATTAAGCTTTTGTCCGACCAATGCTAAAGGTCTGCAAGAGTGGTTAAACGGTATTTCAATTTTACAATTGGGTACCTCATCTAAAGCTTTATTCAATGCCTTACTTGAAATCTCCGAGCTGAAATGCCAAGAGATGTTACGTTTTGATTTGGTTCAAATTTTACATCCGACTATGGAAAGTGTGCTCACAAGCTTAGAAAAACACTTTACCAATCAAAGCCTCATTACCACGGATCGTAATGACCAAATCATTGAATTGGCGATGCTTTTACGCAGTCACTTTGCCAAAATCTATATTGATATTGCCAAACGATGTAATCAGCAGCTTAATCAACAAAAGTTTTCGATTTTTTCATTCGGCCATAAAAAAAGCTTACAAACCGCTCGAATTGCATCAATCTACTATGCGTTGCAACAACTGACACTGTTGTTGTATCAACAACATATGTTGTATGCCACACCGACTGCAGGTCAATGGATTGCGGCACATCAACTGATTGAATGTGCCATTGAACACAATTTCTATCAAAGTAATGTCAATCAGTTACTGGGTACTCAACATCAAATTGCAAATATTGCTCAAGCTTATGCACAATTAATCTTATTAGATATTTTCAATAATCATCAGATTCGCCCTGCTGAAATCCAAGGTTTGTATTTATGTAGCTTTGACTGGGCAAAATTGGTTCAAATCCTACCGAAAGAAACCACGCTTTCACGCTATGTTGTAGACACGAAAAAAGATCACCCACCGATTTATAACTCAAAACAAGATCGGTCTTATCAAGCCAATGTATACATTTCAACGCAAAACTTGCTCGATCATTTGACCGAAACGCAAACTAGAAATGCCAATTATTTATCTAAAAATGAAAAGTTATTTTTAACTCCAGCGCTATATTTCCATATTCATAATATTTTGACCAACAACACTGAACGCCGTCATGAACGTTATGAATATTCTGCGCAAATTAATATTTGCTTTAGCTTAATGGTGGCGCATTTCTATCTCTCTAAAGGTAAAAACTTCCACGAAACTTTAGATTTGGAAGGCAATTATCAATTCCACAATGAAGCCTCTTTTGTCAATTCGCATGATTCAAATATGCCAACAGGCATGACTAATGCGAAAGCGCTAGATCGTGAAGCAAAACAGATTCATACCGCTGACGTATTAGATATTAGTGTGAATGGTTATCGCATTAAATGGACTGGCCCTACCCCTGCTAATTTAAAAACCGGCGAATTTATTTTGATCCAAGAAAATGCTCAAAGCCAATGGCGTGGCGGTGTTGTTCGTTGGATCAAACAATCGACTGAAAAAAGTTTGGAATTGGGTCTCGAAGTACTGGCTCAAGATTTGTATCCATGTTCAGCCCATATTCGTACCGACCGCAATACAACAAATCATCAACCTGCTTTATTGGTACAGACCACACAACTTGATCAAGTGTCTACGACCTTAATTTTACCTGGGGCAAATCTCTTCCGAGAGAAACAAACGATCCACCTTCGCTTAGGCAAAGAAGACATCAAAGTCTATCTCACCAAAGCGCAGTTGGTGACACAAAGCTTTATTCGCTTTGAATATGAATTATTGAATGAAGAGCAAGAAAATGTCGTTAAAGACTATATTGCGAAACAGAGCAATGAGATCAAAAATAACGACTTATGGGAAGCATTAAAGTGAGAAATCCATTACTATCCAAAAAACTAAAACGTACGGAAACTCGATTACTCATTATTGATGATAATCAAATACGTTTTAACCAGATACGTGATTTATTGACAGACAGCGAACATCAAGTTCATGCCATATTACTTGATGATTTACAAAATTTCGAAAAACAGCTGAATCTCAATTGGGACTTGATCATTTTTGGACGTGCTTATGATTTAAAATATGAACAAGCTTTAAGTTTAGTTCAACTATCGAGCCAACCGAATTTACCGATTATTTTACTTAAACCCGAGGACTATCAAGCAGAACAATATGCAAGTTTAGTCAAAAAAGGGATTTATGACATTGTCGATATTGCTGAACCTGAGAGTTTCTATTTTGGTTTAATCCGTGCTTTATCCTTTAGTCGCCTACAACAATCGCAGCAACATTTAATGGAAGAGCTCGAAACAGCTCAAATCCAAACCCAGTCTTTAGTTGAAGATAGTCGTAAAGCGGTTGCCGTGATTCAAGAAGGCATTCACATTCAAGCCAATGCTGAATATCTCACTTTATTTGGTCTAAAAAATGAAGATGATGTAATTGGTCTGCCTTTACTCGATCTATTACAACCTACTGACCTCAACGACTTTAAGCAACGCTTTAAAAAAATCAGCCAAGGACAGCTCGATTTAGGACGTTTTGATCTTGTTTCGCAAAATATCGCAGTGGCTGGGCAAAACCCACTAAAACTCGAATTTATTGCCGCGGCTGAAGAAGATGCTTTACAGCTCGCAATTGAAATTGGCAGTCAAAGCAGCAATGCTGTAAGCAACGCTCCAGTTGAAGCTAGCCCACAAAAACCAAAAGCATTTCAACAACTCAACCGCACCATTGGCCAGCAACCTGCTAATGTAAATGCATTGGTTCTATTTACATTGGCTTCTTGTTCTGATGCGATTTTTCAAAAAGATTGGAATACTTATAAGAGCTATTTCACCAATATTAAAGACTTCTTGAAAGATCAGACTCATGCTCCATTATTTAGTTTAGATAATGGTGCAATCGTTGCCTTATTCCAAGCGGATAATCAGCTCAAACTTGAGTCTAAGTTGATTGGTCTTAACACCCTGAGCAAACCTCAATTACTCAGTGTAAACAATGAAACTTATCCATTAAATTTACGCATAGGATACAGTGTTTTAGACAGCGATATTCGTGATGAAGCACATTTTGATACCTTTATTGCGAAAGCCTTTAATACTGCGCTACCAACCAACCAACAAGCACCTGAAATCGATTTAACTATTCCATTAGAAATTGATATACCAAGTTTGGATTTTGGTACACCAGAAGCACAAATTGCGCCGATTGTCGTTAGTGATGAAGCTCCTGTTATTAAGGCCCTTCGCAACTGCTTAGAACGCGGTGAAATTCATCTTAAATATCAACAACTGTATGATAAAGAAGATTCTCATCTTTATACTTATGAAGTAACCAGCGGCTTTATTTTTGAAAATAAATGGAAAGATATCGCCCAACTGCGTGAGTTAGCTGAAGACTCGGAGCTTTCCATTAAATTGGATCGTTGGATCTTGGTTGAATCGTGTAAACAGCTACACAACTTCATCACTCAGTTCCCTGAAGCTAAATTAATCGTTAACCTGAACAAAGAAGTGCTATATAACGACCGCACCTTCCCTGAGTTTATTTCGAAACTAATTACGATTATTCGTAGTAAATTGAAAAATCCACTGATTTTACAATTTGCCGAAGAAGACATTCAGCTCAATATCGATGCCGCTCAAAAAGCATTTGTAGAACTTCGTAAAAATGGTGCCGAACTGGCTTTACGCAATTTTGGTCATTCGATGTTTAGTGAATCATTATTACGCCAAATGGATGTTCACTGCTTAACATTAGATTCAAGTTTGACCAAAATGCTTGCAAACGATAAGTCGTGCCAAGAGCTCCAAGAAAAAATTACCACTTATCATGAAATCAAAACTGTTGAAATCATGTTACGTGAATTAAATGACATGACACTGTTTGCCAATGCTTGGAATGTCGAAGCTCGCTTTATTCAAGGCGATTATTTCCAGAAGAAACTCGACCATCTCATCGATGTTCAGGACCAATAAGGTTCTGAACATTGCCGATTTAAGGTTTATCTTTTTTATCGGCACAAAAAAACGGGCATAAAGCCCGTTTTTCGTTTTGGATATTAACGTTTGATAGAACGTGACATACCAGCAAAACGTTGCTTGAATTTGTCGATACGACCGCCAGTGTCAACGCTTTTCTGTTTACCAGTGTAGAATGGGTGGCAAGCAGAACATACGTCTAGGTAAATAGTTTCTTTACCAAGAGCTGAACGAGTTTCAATTACGTTACCGCATGAACATGTAGCAACTAAAGTTTCATATTTTGGGTGAATATCGGCGCGCATCGTCGATTACTCCTAAGATTTAAGAAGGTTTAGCTGTCATCGCAATTGATCACTCTTGTATCGCTACAAGGAAGGCTTAAAAAAGCAGACCAACACCATAACAGACCATTCTTTTGGCCCACCGAGACGGATACCGTCAGAGCTAAGCACAACAAGTTGGGGCAAATTATAGCTGATTTTTTAATGTTAATAAATAGATATTCAAGGCTGAATCGCTCTACTCTTTAGGTTGAGCTTGCTCTAAATATTTCTGATATTGTAATTCGACTGTACGCTGAAATTGGGCTTGATCAAAATGGTTTAATCTTTCAATAAATGCAGGACAAAACGTCGTAGCATTTACTGACTGTAATGATCTGCTCATACCCTCTAAAATACTTTGAAGCTGCTGTTTAAATTGTGCATTGACTGACAGATCAACATCTTTTGCCTTTAATGGCTCTACACCCTTAAAACGGACAGCCTGAACCGCAGCAATTAATTTAAGCTTTGCAGTTTGATAAGCCTGATCTAATTCCGTATTCATCTGTGGTTGTCGATCACGACAAAAATCCAACATGGGCTGCAGGCTGATGAGCGGCATTTTTTCAATGACATCACGGTTACTATTTACGGATAAATCCTCTTGGGCATGAACGACTGTGTTCAGACCTAAGAATAAAATGAAGAAGCCTTGTTTAATTTTCATGATTTTTTTCTTTTCATCTATATTAAGGTATTTTAAATGGACGTACTCATCTCGCCCTTATTCTTGCCCACGGCTTTGTTTTGCCCAAAGGTTGGCAATCACACCACAGACCATCAACTGAATTTGGTGAAAGATCATAATCGGTAAAACTATCATCCCCATCGGCTGCCCAATAAATAAAATTTGTGCCATGGGCACGCCGCTCGCCAAGGTTTTTTTAGAACCACAAAAGAAAATCGTCTTTTGATCAGCTCGGCTAAAGCCCAACCAACGTGGTACATATAGCGCCAATAACATAATGATCGTTAACAAGGCAGAGCACGCCACAATCAATAGGAATAAGGTCATACCACTCACTTGATGCCATAGCCCTGCCACCACTGCACTACTGAATGCACCATAGACCACCATCAAAATTGAGCCCTGATCAAATACCTTCACGATTTTTGGCATTTTCTTCATATAAGGAAACACCCAAGGACGGAGGAGCTGCCCTAAAATGAAGGGAATCAGTAATAACAGGGTAATTTGGATAATAGATGCCGTCGGATCATAGTTATGTTGTGACTGACCAAGAATAAAATAGGCCACCATCACTGGGGTAATAAACATCCCAATAATATTTGAAAATGATGCACTACAGACTGCGCCAGCAACATTACCCTGTGCTACCGAAGTAAATGCAATAGAAGACTGTACTGTCGAAGGTAAAAAGCACATAAACAAAAAGCCCCAATACAACTCTTGCCCTAACATCGGCACGAGGATTGGTTTCGCCATTAAACCCAGTAATGGAAATAATGCAAAGGTAAAAGCAAAAACTAAAGCATGTAACTTCCAGTGCATAATGCCTTCAACCACAGCCTCACGAGATAACTTTGCACCATGGAGGAAAAATAAAATGGCAATTGCAGCCGTGGTAATATAGCCAAAGATTTCTGCAGCTTGACCACTAACAGGCAAAAAAGTCGCAAGTATGACCATTACAAAAAGTAGAATGGTAAAACGATCCAAAGCCAACATTTTTAGCATAACAACATCCTGTACAAATTTCCCTTTAAAGCTCATCGGCACAAAAATGCCCAATAAGCTAAATTTACCATTGAGTAAATTTCATCTTACTGGGCCATATAAATAAAGCCAGCTTTTCTCCGATATATTCATTATTTTAAACGTTGATAGTGAGCTCAACGCAAAAAAATTTATAAATAAGAATATTCAGAATTACAGATGACTTTATATTAATGATTGCACATTAATTATTTCGTGCATTTGAGTCTTGTTGGATCAACTCAATTTTATAGCCATCGGGATCTTCAACAAAGGCAATGACGGTCACACCACCTTTCATTGGTCCTGCTTCACGTACCACGTTTCCGCCACGTGCTTTAATTTCTTCACAAGCCTTGTAGGCATCATCTACTGCAATAGCAATATGGCCATAAGCGTTACCCAATTCATAACTCTCCGTATCCCAGTTATGCGTTAACTCGAGTACGGTATGATTTTCTTCATCACCATAGCCCACAAATGCCAAAGTAAAACGACCTTCTTCATAATCACGCTTACGAAGCAAAGTCATACCGAGTACTTCAGTATAGAACGCCAATGAACGCTCTAAATTGCCTACACGTAACATGGTATGCAGCATGCGCATAATCGAGTTTCCTAAATCTATCATTATGTTTGAATACTATAGGGATTTAACATGCAAAGTTCAATTTAAGTCTAGAGCACATATACCGCCTTATTTCAAATATCCTTGTCCAAAACCGTAGACCTGCTTAGGCTATTCAACAGCTTAGAATAAAAAAGCCCACTCAAACTGAATAGGCTTTTTTTAAGTTAAATTGAATTATGAACTGGATTTCTGTTCATGTTCTCTCAATAGTTTGGCGACCCAAACCACTAAAATTAAAATCGGAATACCAATTAGAGTTGTCATCAAGAAAAAGTTTGGATAACCGATATTGGTCACAATCGTACCTGAGTAACCGCCTAAAATTTTAGGGGTTAAGGTCATTAATGAACTAAAGATGGCATATTGAACAGCTGTGAAAGAAACACTGGTTAAGCTCGATAAAAATGCAATAAATGCCGCACCAGCAAGACCAGAAGCCAAGTTATCAACAATAATCGCAAAATACAGCCACAGCGAACTATAAGGCTTAATGACCTTACCTTTGATGTCCACATTCTGTTCAGCACTTGCTAAGTTAATCGGTTGAATATCAACACCAAGCACACCCGCCATATTGGCCGATGTATTCACTTGATATGCTAAATCGACACTCTTTTTCACCACATCATTTTCTAGTAGTTGAGCCGTTAATGTTTTTTGCTTTGCTGTTTCGAGCGCTTGACCTGGAATTGCAGCACTAAAAACACCAGTTTTATCAAGCTTCGCGTCGAATGGTTTAGCATCCAAAATAATTTGAATTTTTTGACTTTCTTTTAACTCGCCTGCCAAGTATTGTCCACGGACCACGATACTATTTGCAGTCTCTTGAGCTGAAATCATGTTATCTGAAGTCACTGGCAGCAACATCATTGCTGAGTTTGAAAAAGCATTATTCAAATACGGCAAACTCACCTGTACTGGATGTTGATTCTTAGACTGATAATCCGCACTGACTTTAATATTTTGATCTGCAGCCAAGACTGCTTTTGGAATTTGAACTGCCCAAGCACCCGTGTCATCCGGCGTCGCTGTATATTGCTGCCCTGCTACATTTACAATGACATCGCTTAATGGCTGACCTGATTTGACCAGACCGATAAAAATCAAGTTTGTTGAACTTGCTAAAATCGCACCAACAAACATCAATTTCATAATGTTCATGCGCTGCGCTAGCAAACCGCCAAGGAAGCCGCCAACCAAGCTAAAAATCACACCATAGACTTTTACAGCTTCAGCAATCTGCTCTTTGGTGAAGTTTAAATCTTGATAAAACACATTAGAAATGACGCCGGCGATAATATCGGAAATACGGTAAAAACCAATAAGTAACAACAGCACTAAAGCCAGTTTTAGACCATAACGCTTAAAGAAATCTGCAACTGGATTAACCCAAGTTTCAAATGCCATCTGCTTATTTACAGCACCTGATTTCACTAAAACTGAACCGATACCAAAAGCAACCACAGCTGAACCAATAAAGCGCACAGCCTCTAAACAGAACAAGGTAAATGAATCTGAAATTTGCCACTGCTCTTTCAAACTTTCAACCGCTACACCTGAATAGATATAACTCAAGACAAAGGCAACCACGGCAGCAAAGAATACAGCGACTAAACGATAATAGTCGGTCCGTTTATAATGCTTTTGTACACGGTCAACCTGCGGCTCACGTATCGATAAAGTTGTGATAATACCGATAGCCATCACAGCAGCCATTGCAAGGTAAGTATATTTCCAAGCTTCATAAATATAGTTACCTTTGGCCGTGCCTAAATATGCAGCCAAAAATAACGCCCCTGCACCTGCCACGATCATGCCGATACGATAACCTGCATTATAGGTCGAAGCTAAAACGGTCTGCATTTCAGTTTCAGCCAACTCAATACGATAAGCATCAATCACAATGTCTTGCGTTGCGGCAGAAAAACCTAGTAATACGGCTCCAGCAGCCATTTGGTAAATATAGCTTTGTCCTAAAGCTGGGTCTGAAAATGCCATGATACAAATTGCACAGATAATGAGAACTTGAGCGATCAACAACCATGCACGGCGCCGTCCGAGTTGTTTGGTTAAAAATGGCACAGGTAACTCATCAATTAATGGCGCCCAAACAAACTTAAACGAATAGCCAAGCGCTGCCCAACTAAAAAAAGTCACTGCACTTTTATCAATTCCTGCTTCACCTAACCAAAGCGATAAACTGGAAAAGATCAGTAAAATTGGGATACCGGCCGAAAAGCCAAGAAAAAGCATAATCAGCGCACGTCGGTCTAAAAATGCAGTAAAAGCAGATTTCCATCCTGAAGCTTGTGTTGTCATGACTCAGTTATTTTTGTCAAAATCGAATGTTGCTATTCAAGCGCTTAATGACAACGGTTTCAACAACATTTATGAAATCATTGTTTTATTTTATCGATATTTCGCATGCTGTTGCTTGATCTTTGGCATTAAACCTGTATACCTTAATTACATATCTCTATTCTTTAGTTTTTTGGATTCAACAGTGACCCAGCGACTTGAACAAATTCACTCTTCTTTATCAACCACCATTAATGAAACCAACACAAAAAACTTAGCAGAAACAGTAACGACACTAAAGAGTGCTTTTGATCAACCCGAAATACAGAATACTTTAACTAAAACCCAGTTGCAGCCGCTTCAGCTGACGCATACGCCTGAGCTTAAAAAAATACCGACGTCTACCAAGCGGATCAAACCACTCAATGACTTTTTAGGACAAGATCGTGCCCGTGCTTCGGTTGAAGCTGGCATTGCATTGCCCTATTCAGGCTATAACATTTTTGCTGTAGGTACCGCAGGCTTAGGTAAGCGCACCATGATTAAGCGCTTATTACAACAACACGCTAAAAATATGCCAACGCCTTCAGACTGGGTGTATGTCAATAATTTCAAGTTTCCGCGTGAACCGATTGCGCTGAAACTTCCTTCTGGTCAAGCGACAAAATTCCAAACGTTATTACATCAAAGTTGGCAAACTATATTAAAACAGCTTGAACGTCGCTTCACCGCAGAAACCTATCACAATCGCATTGAAATGATTCGCCAACATGCTGGTGATGAACAACATCTTGCTTTAGTTGAATTAACCCGAGAAGGTGAAGAGCTCGATCTTAAACTGATTTCTCAGGATGATGATCATTGTTTCGTTCCCGTGCATTTGGTCGATAACAAATACCAAGAAATGTCCAAAGAAGACATCAATGCACTAAGCAGTAAACAACGAGCTGAAATTGCGTCAAACGTCCGTTATATGGATAAAAAACTTGAACGCCTTGGTCTACATCTTGGTGATCTTGAAGATGACGCACGCGATAAAGTTCAGGTTTTAAACCGTGAAATTGCTAAACAAGTCGTCATGCCGCGTATTGATGTAATTCAAAATAAATTCAGCATGGTTGAAGGCTTGGAAGATTATCTGAAGCAATATGCAGATGACATCATTCAAAATGTTGAGTTTGTGCTTGAGCAAGAAGAAGATGACTTTACACCTGGCCTATTTAACCGCGTGCCATCTCGCTACCAAGCTAACATTATCGCCACACACAAACCAAATGCTGGTGCGCCAGTTATTTTTGAAGATTTCCCAACCCATTACAATTTGCTAGGTCATGTCGAACAACTGACCCAAAATGGCACCATCACCACAGACTTTACGTTAATCCGTCCTGGTGCATTGCATAAGGCCAATGGTGGATTCCTCATCTTGGAAGCTGAACAACTTTTAGAGCAGCCTTATGCATGGCAAGGTCTAAAACGTGCATTAAAGTCAGGACATTTAAAGCTATCTTCACTTGAACATATGCTTACATTGACAGGCAGTATTTCGATTGAGCCTGAAGCTATTGATTTAAATATCAAAGTGATCCTGCTTGCTGAACCTGATATTTATTACGATATTTTAGAACTCGAACCAGAACTGGGCAGTGTCTTTAAAATTCGTGCCGATTTTACCGATACATTACAACGTAATGACATTAATGAGCAGGCATATATGCAGCTAATTGCTGATTATGTGCAAACAGACAAACTTCTGCCGTTTGACCGTACAGCACTTGCTGCACTGTTAACTGATTCAAGTCGTCAAGCTGAAGATCAAAGCTCTTTGTCATTACATGCCCTCACCTTAGGTGATTTGATTCGTGAAGCACATCATCATGCAGCCCTCGCTGGCGATAAAATGGTGACAGAAACACATATCAACACCGCTCTTGATCATCGTAAATACCGTCTAGGCTACTTACGTGAATTGTATTGGCAAGATCTCAGTCGCGGCACACAATTAATTGAAACCAAAGGTCATCGATTCGGGCAGATCAACGCCCTCTCTGTGATTCAATATGCAGATGTTGAATTTGGTTTACCGTCACGTTTAACAGCTTCGGTTTATCAAGGCGGTGGCGATATTTTAGATATCGAACGTAGCGTAGAACTCGGTGGTTCTCTGCATGCCAAAGGCGTCCTATTGATGTCGAGTTTCTTAAAGGCACACTTTGGTCGTGAACAAATTTTACATTTCTCTGCTGCCCTCGCCTTTGAGCAAAGCTATGGTCAAGTGGATGGCGACAGCGCAACTGTTGCAGAGCTTTCAGCTCTTATTTCCGCTATTAGCCAATTACCGATCGATCAATCTTGGGCAATCACTGGCTCCATGAACCAATTGGGTCAAGTTCAACCGATTGGGGGTGTAAATGCCAAGATTGAAGGCTTCTATGATGCATGTAAATTACAAGGGTTAACAGGCAAGCAAGGTGTGATTATTCCACGCCAAAATATGCAGCACTTAATGTTACGCAAAGATGTGATTGAAGCTGTGCAACAAGGTCAATTCCATATTCACGCCATAGATACCATTGACCAAGCATTAGAAATTTTGATGGCGCGTCCAGTAGGCACTCTTGATAAAAAAGGTCGTTATAGCAAAGGCTCAATCTACGCTGCTGTCATGGAGCAACTTGAGTACTGGCAAGCGATTGAAGACGGTGCTGAGTTTGAGGAAGAAGAGCCAAAGAAAAAGAAAAAAAAGAAGAAGTCAAAAAAGAATAAAGATAAAAAGGCAAAGAAGTCTGAAGCTCAAGACAGCACTGCTAAAAATGGGACTGCTGAAAACGAGCAACGTGTTGAAGAAAGTCCGACTGAAGACAATCCGTCATAAATCTTCGATGAGTTTATTCATTTGTTGATTTTTCCACCACCCTTTGTGCTTTAAATGCGTATGGGGATGGTGGAAAAACGCATAAACCACGACTTTTTTGATAAATAAGTCATAAAAAAAGCGCCTTAAAGGCGCTATTTTTATCTGTATCCAATGATCAAAATCATCAAATACACATCCAATTAAGCTTCAGGAGCTGGGCTATATTGTTCAACTAAAGGTTGTAATTCACCTTTTTGGAACATATCAAGCATAATGTCGCTACCACCGATCAACTCACCATTGATCCATAATTGTGGGAAAGTCGGCCAGTTTGCAATTTGTGGAAGAGTTGCGCGAATATCTTGATTTTCAAGAATATTTACATAAGCAAACGGACGACCAATTTGACTGAGCGCTTCTACTGCACGCGCAGAGAAACCACACTGTGGAAACTGTGGAGTGCCTTTCATGTAAAGTAGAACTGCGTGTTTAGCAATTTGGTCACGAATTAACGCTTCTGTATCGCGTGCTTGTTCAGTCATTGATATATCCTCAATAAATCTGCTTCGCATTATACCCAAAACTGAGTAAAACAATATGACTAAAGCAATATTTCACGTTTTATTTACATTTCAGCTTTTCAAGTGAGTCATATTTTGCTTATATAGACCTCTTGATGCTCATATATATGGCGTCTCCTCTATATTATTTCAATCACCTGACAAATTAGAGTTAGTCATGAATAACATTACCCTTGCCCCAGTACAAACTGATCAACCATCGCACTTGATGCCAGTATTTGGCCGCCAACCGATCAGCTTTGTCCGAGGTCAAGGTGCTCACCTGTATACCGCAGATGGCACAGAATACTTAGACGCACTGACAGGGATAGCTGTTTGTGGTTTAGGTCACTCACATCCTGCAATTACAGCTGCAATTGCTGAACAGGCAGCGACCCTCATTCATACCAGTAACTTATTTGAAGTGCCTTGGCAAACGGCTGCTGCGCAAAAATTAGCTGAAGTTGCGGGTATGGAAGAAGTTTTCTTCTCAAATAGTGGTGCAGAATCAAATGAAGGTGCAATCAAAATTGCACGTAAATTTGGTCATATGCAAGGTGTTGCAAGCCCTAAAATTATTGTTGCTGATCATTCATTCCATGGTCGTACCATGGCGACATTATCTGCAACAGGTAACAAAAAAGTTCAAGAAGGCTTTGGCCCACTGGTTGAAGGTTTTATTCGTGTACCTTTTGGTGATATCGAAGCAATTGAAGAAGCTGCAATTCACCACCCAGACATCGTAGCGATTTTGGTTGAGCCGATCCAAGGTGAAGGTGGTGTAAATACTGCACCTCAAGGTTTTAGCTACCTCGAAGAAATTCGTCAAATCTGTAATCAACACAACTGGTTAATGATGCTTGATGAAGTGCAAACAGGTAACGGCCGTACTGGTAAATACTTTGCATATCAACACACCAATATTATTCCTGACGTGCTAACTACAGCAAAAGGTCTAGGTAATGGCTTCCCTATCGGCGCAGTCATGACTCAAGGTCGTGGTGTTGGCGTTTTAACAGCGGGTAACCACGGTTCAACTTATAGCGGTACAGCATTAGGTTCACGTGTGGTTTATACCGTGATTGATACCATTCAAAAGGAAAACCTTATTGAAAATGCTGCAAATATGGGTGCGTATCTTGTTGAGCAATTCACAGAGCAACTTGCAGAGCAAAACGTGACTGTTCGTGGTTTTGGTTTAATGGTCGGCATTGAATTACCAAAAGCATGTGGCGAACTTGTGAATATTGCACGTGATGAGCATCACTTGATTATTAACGTAACAGCAGGCTCTGTGATTCGTTTATTACCTACGCTGAACATCAATAAAAAACAAGCGGATATCTTGATTGAACGCATTGTTAAAATGGTGAAAAACTTTCTAGCGTAATTTGTGCCGAAAGTAAAAAAAGCCGCTGATTGCGGCTTTTTTTATATCTTTTTAAACCTTTTTTGTTTTTATGAGGCTTCTTGGTATACACGTCCGCCTGGTAATTGACTGAAATACAATTTTAATGCATCTAGGCAACGATGAATTTTAGTAGGCTGTTGATCACGTTTAGACATCACAGCATATAGAGTAAATGATGGTAAACGCCATTCTGGTAAAACTTCAACAAGAGAACCGTTTAATAAGTCTTTTTGCGTATCTAGATATAATATTCTTGCAATGCCATGTCCTTGTTGACACATTGCTTTTGCAGCAAATACATTATTTGTTGTAAATCGGGAGTGCACATCCAATGCAACCTGCTCTTTAGTCACTGCATTTTCAAATGCAAAATGCTGAAAGTTTTTAACCAAATTTATTTGAACCATATCATGATTTTGTAAATCTTCTGGTCGTGTAATTAAACTGGTTTGGTTGATATAGCTTGGTGCTGCAACGAGAACTTGTTCAACATGTGCCAATGGCACCACATGAAACTGTTGATCATCAATTTTTGAACTCATTCGTAGCGCAATATCAATGCGGCCATCAATTAAGTCGATATATTGATTATCTGCTTCTAGATGAACGGATAAACCGCGATGTGCCGACATCCAATGTGACAATGCAGGAATCACATGATTCGCACAAATTTCTGGTGTCGATGCAATACGTAATTCACCGACTAAGTCGTCACGAAGTTCATTGATACGAATTTTGCCGCGCTCTGCGGCAGATAGCATCTCTTGGCAACTATGAAAAAAAGCTTGTCCAGCTTCTGTCAAACTTAACTTACGTGTTGAACGATGTAAAAGAATGACTTCCATATCCTGCTCTAGTGAGCGGATTTGCTGACTCACGGCACTCGTGGTAATACCTAACTCACGAGCAGCACCGCTAAACGAATTTTTTTCCACAACGCAAGCAAAGACACCCATTGCTCGAAGTTGATCTAACATAAATTTCCCTCATAAACTTATGAGAAGCTTCATCTTTCGATAAAAGCAACTCATTGTATTATACGGGGATATTTTGCTTTTGCATTATATATTTAATTATTTGGTAAAACTGAAGTTGGATTGATTGGTTTACCATCTAAACGCACCTGAAACTCAAGCATCGTACGGTTTGTACCCGATGAACCCATCTCACCAATTTGCTGCCCTGCTTTCACAGTATCGCCACTTTTGACATTCATTTTACTGTTATGTGCATATGCAGTGATATAGCCATTAATATGCTTCACCAAAATTAAATTGCCGTACTCTTTAAGACCATCGGCGGCATAGACCACTTGACCATCAGCTGCTGCAAAAATAGGATCACCTGTATTACCTGCGTAACGTGTTCCTTTCACATTCGATGCTAAGTTATAGCCTTGTAATACCGTAGGACGTGATACTGGACTCACCCAACGTAAACTTGAAGAACTGACCACTGGCGTTGGAACTGTAGTTCGCGTCACTGTCGATGGAGTGGTTGAAGCTTGAGTCACGGGCGCTGTTTGCGTTGGCATTGCAATCGTTTGGCGTTGAATTGGTGCCGCTTGAGTCATGGCTTGCGTAGACGTTGTACGACGTGAGCCGCCATTTTTAAGGCGAATGGATTGTCCAACATAGATGCGATAAGGCTGCGCAATATCGTTCATTTCTGCAATGCTGACATAGCTCAAACCATAGCGAGCGGCAATGCCACTTAAAGTATCTCCCGAACGAACTGTATAATAATCCGGAGCAGTCGCATAACGGGTCGCATTATTAATTTGTGGTTTTGACGCACAGCCAGTCATGACCAAAGTCGTAACAACCGCAGCAGATAAAACAAGGGTCTTAAATAATGCTGCAGGAGCGGCAATAACGCGATATTGTGACACCAGGGACATCATCTTCCTCACTAATAATTCAAATATAGTCATTATGAATGGGCTAAGATTAGCAAAAATCCACTCTAAAAAAGTTGCGGCATAACCATTTTCACAAAGTTATAACATTAATACTTAAGATTTAGATAACTCTGAGTGCAAGTTATTCAAAATCTCATAGTTTGTAGCATCCATTTGTATAGGCGTTACACTGACATAACCATTTGCAACTGCAAAGAAGTCTGATTCGATATGCGTTAAGCCTTTCTTAGGCTCTGCCACTGCCTCGCCTGCCAATCCAATCCAATAGACTTGACGACCACGCGGGTCTACATGACTGGTAATCGGTTTGGACTGTAAACGTCTTCCTTGATAGGTCACTTTGGTGCCTTGAAGTTCAGCAACATCTGGAATATTAATATTAAAAATATGTCGTGCAGGTAGCGCGGGTAGTCCATTGGCAATAAAATCATGCACCCATTGCGCGGCGACTGCATAATCTTCTGGGTTATTATAACTACGCACATTTGGCCCAGCCAAAGAGACGGCTAGCGCAGGTTGTTTCATTAAACGGCCTTCAAATGCCGCACCCACTGTCCCTGAATACAGCACATCATCACCCAGATTTGCGCCACTATTGATTCCACTCACCACCAGATCAAATTCGAAGTCGAACAAGCCATTCATTGATAAATACACACAGTCCGCAGGTGTACCATTTACCGCCCACATATTCGGTGCAATTTCGACAGGTCGTAATGGTCGATCTAAAGTTAAAGCACTTGAAAAACCGCTGCGTTCGCTTTCAGGCGCCACGATCACCACACGACCGAGAGGACGCAATGCATGTGCTAAAGCTTGGATACCGGGAGCAAAAACGCCATCATCATTGGCAATTAAAATATTCACAACTAAATTTCCATTACTAAAAAATTAAAAATGACTCGCAAGAACATTTTATTGAAATATATGAATAATTATATATATTTACATTTCAACATCCAGCATAAATGTGTGTGTACAAAATGAATAAAACCGTAGCACTTCGTGGTTTATTGGGCTTTGCTCTAGCAGCTTGCATGACTCAAACTGTGGTCGCAGACAATGACTTCACTCAAGAAGAAGCCAATACCATCGTAAAAGAAGACATTGCATCTGCACAAGTCATGTTAGAAGTATGCCCTGCGATTATTGGTCAAAATGCAAAATTTGATGCCAACATTCAAGCACTCACTAAAACATATCTTGCTGATTATTCTGATAAATCAATGACATTAGAAAAACTACAGTCTGACAGCGAATATAAATCAGTTCTTGAAGAAGCGCGTCAAGCTGCTAAAGAAACTGATAAAGCTGAGCAAAAATCAGTTTGTGATGACGTTTTAAGTTATGAAGGTTAATTGATCATTCAGCTTTGGACGTCCTCTAAATAGGTTAGTCCTTATTGCATCAAACCTGCCAAAAAAAGGATGAAGCCTTATAGCCTCATCCTTTTTTCTTTCACAATGTATTGATTTTTAAACAGCTTCAATACAATTTTCTACTGATCTCTACCAGAAATACGATTAAGCTAAGCAAATAAATTTTAGCTATTTGATATCTTTTAGGTTATTTAACAGGTTATTTAAATGAAAAACTCCTTTGTAAAATCTCTTTGTGCCCTTAGTCTTTCTGCTTTTGCTTTCACTACCATGTCTGCACATGCCGCAGATGAAAAAATTGAAGTTACCCCTACACCTCAAGTGACTACTCAAGAACTTGCAGCTATCTATGTACTATCTGAAGTCTGCCCAAAATTGGTGAATGACAAAGATCAACCAAAGTTTGAAGCGGGTTATGCAAAATTAGCTAAAGAATATATGCCGAATGAAAAGAACCCAGTAAATGCTTTACAGCAACTCAGCAAACAAAAAAGTTTTAAAGACGCTTTAAAAGAAGCGCAGTCTGATGCGAAGAAAGCTGGCGATAAGAAAAATGGTGCGATTTGCAAAGAATTGACTGCTTACAGCAAATAATACCAATTGGTTACAATACTTTTAAAATAAGCGCTTGCACCCCATAGCAGTCCGCCTAGCTTTGTCCTAAAATGCTAGGCTCTTTGTGCTTATACCTAAGTTATTGGAACCACCCAGAATGACCCGAAAAACCGCCCTTGCCGCATTACTACTTGCACCTAGTTTTTCATTCGCGGCAACTGTCCTTTCTGCACCACCTGAATTAAATAATAAATCTTATGTGCTGATGGACTATGAGACAGGGCAAATCCTTGCTTCTAAAAATGAAAACGAAAAATTAGCTCCTGCTTCAATGACAAAAATGATGACCAGTTACATCATTGAGCAAAAGTTATTAAGCGGTGAACTAACTGAAAATGAAAAAGTACGTATGAATGAGTCGGCTTGGTGTCGCGGCAGCAGCACTGAGTCATGTATGTACGTTCCGCTCAACGGCACTGCAACTGCATTAGAAATGTTACGTGGCATTATCATTCAGTCGGGTAACGATGCTTCTAAAGCTATGGCAGAACATATTGCTGGCAATGAAGGCACCTTTGCCCACATGATGAACCAAGAAGCGAAACGTATTGGCATGGTGAATACTCAATTCATCAATGCGACAGGTATGCCAGCTGAAGGTCATTTCTCGACTGCCAAAGATATGGCGACTCTTGCGCAACATATCATTCATGACAGTTCAAAATACTATCCGATCTACTCTGAAAAAGAATTTACGTTCAATGGCATTAAGCAAGGCAACCGTAATGCCCTGCTTTATACTGACCCAAGTGTAGATGGTTTAAAAACTGGTCATACTGAAGAAGCGGGCTACTGCTTAACGACTTCAGCTAAACGTGGTCCTTTACGTTTAATTTCAGTGATCTTTGGTGCGCCAAGCATGAACGAGCGTGCATCTCAAACACGTGAAATTTTAGCTTGGGGTTATGCAAACTTTGAAACTGTAAAAGTTCAACCTGCTAAACAAGTGCTTGCAAAAGCAAAAGTTTGGTACGGTAAAGACAATGAAGTTCAAGTAGGTCTAGCTGAAAACTTTAACGTGACGATGCCTAAAGGCGAAGCGAACGCCATTAAAACTCAATTGGTTGTTCAACCAAAATTAACTGCACCTTTAAAACAAGGTCAAGTGGTCGGTAAATACGTTGCAACGCTTAATGGCAAAGTCATTGCTGAAAAACCACTTGTAGCTCTACAAAATGTTGAAGAAGCTGGTTTCTTTGCAAAAATGATTGATCACATCAAACAATTCTTTAGCAACTTATTCTAAGTTTAATGAAAACTGAGCTTTAAGACTAAAGTGAAAGCATCTAGATTTCGGTCTAGGTGCTTTTTTATTTTATAATGCCTAAAAACCTGTAGATGACTTTCCTATGAGCCAAAACATTCGCCCTTATTTACACACTGTTCCACGTATTGCTGACTCTTGCTATATCGATGAAATGTCAGTGGTGATTGGCGATGTTGTATTGGCTGAAAATGTCTCTGTTTGGCCATTTGCTGTGATTCGTGGTGATGTAAACCATATTCGTATTGGTAAAAACTCTAATGTGCAAGATCACTCAATGTTGCATGTGAGTCATAAAAAAGCCGATAAGCCTGAGGGTTCTCCACTGATTATTGGTGAAGATGTCACAATTGGTCATCATGTAAAATTACACGGTTGTACCATTGGTAATCGTGTTTTAGTCGGTATAGGTACGATTATTTTAGATGATGTAATTGTTGAAGATGATGTGATGATTGGTGCTGGTTCACTTGTTCCACCAAATAAGGTTTTGGAAAGTGGTTATTTATATGTGGGCAGTCCAGTCAAAAAAGTCCGCCCCCTAACCGATAAAGAAAAAGCATTTTTACCGTATTCAGCGCAGAATTATGTGAAGGTGTCGGGGAATTATAAATAAAATAGATTTTATTTAGGTTAATTTTTATTAAAGCATTATTTCAATGCTAAAAATTTATTTATTGTTTTGCACCTAAAATGCATATATTAGAATAAATATAAAATTAGATAGTATTTCCTTAGTTACATTTTCAAATTTTATTAGTCATCTTATTTTATTAAGCTCGAATATAATTACAATATTTGGACATAGTATGACTAGCCCTACTTTTTTGCATCAACTGCCAAAAGAGCAGCTACAAAAGCTTTCAAAAGAAGATATAAAAAAAATTCATGAGGCAGAACAACTATATTGGAATCATAAGCCTCACACAAAATATTATGTAGCATTTAACGGTGCAAAAACTAAAAATGGTGGACTTGTTCGGGCATCAAATCATACTTTTAAAGTCCAAGGGATATCATTGGCATTGATAGGTGATGAAGCCATATACTTAGATGGTTCAACAGCAAAAATTATCTCTGGCGCAGGATCGCTTTTCAATGTAGATGGTCGATCAGCCGCTCTAATCGGTTCATTTTTAGAAAATGGCGATGAAATTATTGATAGTCCAATTACATCTCATGTATTACGCTTATATCATGATGCGATACCCCCTATAGGCTTTATGACTACAACAATTGGAGACTCAAAAAATGTCTAAAGGATTCGGCATTCATGGGTCTACAACGAGCCACGGAGGAACAGTCATATCCACTCAGTTCAGAAGTTCACAGATGGGGAATCTTTTTTCTTCGTGCTGGAGATGGTTTCGCATGTCCGAAATGTAAAACTTGGTCTACGTTAATTAAAAGTAATGACCACGTTATTTTTGATGGCAAGGCTGTAGCTTATGTAGGCGATAAGTTCACTTGTGGTGCTACCTTACTCCCTAAGCAAGTACATGTAGTTGGAGCTAGTGGTGGTCCTAGTAATTCATCCGTCTTAAATTTTCAGACAACATCTCAACAAAGTAATAATTTGGCAAACAATTTTAGCCGTAACAAAGAAAATTATTATATAGAACAAAATAGAACACAATACGTGAAATTCAAAAATTTAATTCTTCCTTATGATGAGGATAAAAAGGTTGGGTAGGAGTTGTTTCTCAAGCTATTTCTGGGACTTGTGAATATATTGTTAGCTATATTTTAAAGGGTCGTGAATTATTTATAACAGTTTCCTATATAGCCCCTCCATTAAAAGGAGATGCTAAAATTAAACCTTTTGTTTCAGTAAAAATATTTAGAGAAAAAGCAAGAGATTTTAAACTACTCTCACAAAAAAATTTAGAAATAGGGAATGGTGTCTGGAATACTGAAAAGGGGAAAGAACTAGTTGGATCAGGAACAATTCTTCTTCCGGAGCCCAATTTGTCTTTAATTAAAGTTGAAATGCAAATGGGATATGAAGCCAAATTAGATGGCGGAATAATTTATCCAAATCCAAGATTTACAACACATACATTCACATTAACTTCGGCTGCTAGACGTATTTCATGAAAAAATATCTAATTTTAACTATTCTTTTTAGTACAGTTTTCACTATAACTGGATGCTCTAATGCACAAGAGATTCCAAAGAAAAATGAAGTTGTAGAAGAACAAAAAATATCCCTATCAGATGATATTATCATCCAAAAATACAGAATATTAATGAATGATATAGACATTCATAACCCTAAATCTAAAGAAAAATTAAAAAATATTTTATTAGATGTAAAAAAAATCCAAGCTCAAAATGAGCGAGAAAAAATAGAAATGAATATTTATCTCTCTTTAGAAATGTATCAAGAGGCTTATGAATTAAATAAGAAACAACTCAATGAGAGACCAACTCAAGCTAAATTATTTAAGCACTGTGAACTAATGCAAATTTTGAAATATCCGCAAAATGACCTGCGATCTTGTCAGAGTAAAGTAGCAGAAGGTATAAGGAATGAATTAAAGACTATCCCCAAAGATGATCCAGCCTATCCGTATGCTAAATGGGGATATTTATTAGCTATGTATAAATCAGGACATGGTGAGTATAAAGAACAAATGGAAAAATTCATTAACTCGACTACAGATGAAACAATGAAGTTCCAATTTCAGGGTTCTTATGAAATGGCAATTGAAAGTAACAATTGAAATAGTGCATGTATTAATTATTTTTTAATATTAATCATATCCATATTACAAAAAAAGCCTATATCAACTGTACAGGGCTTTTTATGATTCATTGTTTCCAACCCCATTTATGAAACAGTGTTCCATAAATTTCTACGCTAAAAAATATCTCTATCCAAAGAATTCACCTCCCATCGTAGCCACCGCTCCCTAAATTTTGTAGAATAGCGTTTTTACCCCATGGTGCTTTTCTATGACCGCTTGGACTGCTCACGTCACTGTTGCGACAGTCGTTGAAAAAGACGGAAAATTCCTATTTGTTGAAGAACATACAGAAGGTGTGACCCATACTGTATTTAATCAACCTGCAGGTCATGTTGAAGCTGGCGAAACCATTATTGAAGCCGCCATTCGAGAAACCATGGAAGAAACAGGTCACGATGTAGAAATCACGAACCTCCTAGGCATGTATACTTATACTCCTCCGATGTTCCCTGATCGTACTTATTTCCGTTTCTGTTTCTTAGCTAAAGACATTCAGCACCATGCCGATGCACAATTAGACACAGGTATTGTCGGTGCAGTATGGATGACGCTTGATGAACTCATTGAGTCTGCCCGTGCGCGTAGTCCATTAGTCATCAAAGCTGTGCAAGATGCTCTTTCAGGTCAAAAATTTCCTTTATCGCTCATTTACGAGCACCAAAATTCTCCCTTAATTTCAAATTTGGATGCTTAATCCTATGCAACAACGTGTCATCGTCGGTATGTCTGGTGGTGTAGATTCTTCTGTATCTGCAGCACTTTTACTTCAACAAGGTTATCAAGTTGAAGGTCTTTTCATGAAAAACTGGGAAGAAGATGACGGCACGGAATACTGTACGGCAATGGAAGATCTTGCCGATGCTCAAGCCGTTTGTGACAAAATTGGAATCAAACTTCATACCGCAAACTTTGCGATGGAATATTGGGACCGTGTCTTTGAGCATTTCTTAGAAGAATATGCCGCAGGTCGTACACCAAACCCAGATATTCTCTGCAATAAAGAAATTAAATTCCGTGCATTTCTCGACCATGCTGTGAACTTAGGTGCTGACTTTATTGCGACAGGCCACTATTGCCGCCGTGGTGAAACGCTAAAAAATTCACGTGGTGAAGAGTATGCCCCTCTACTGCGTGGTCTAGACAACAACAAAGACCAAACCTATTTCCTACATGCAGTGCATGGTCGTGAAATTAACAAAACTTTGTTCCCTGTGGGTGAAATTGAAAAACCACAAGTGCGTAAAATCGCTGAAGAATTAGGTCTAATCACCGCGAAGAAAAAAGATTCAACAGGAATTTGCTTTATTGGCGAACGTCGATTTAATGACTTCTTAAAGCAATATTTACCTGCTCAACCCGGAAAAATCGTCCTAGACACGGGTAAAGAGGTTGGTGAACATCACGGCTTAATGTACTATACGCTCGGCCAACGTGGTGGCATCGGTCTTGGTGGTCTAAAAGGTGCTGAAGAAGGCGCTTGGTTTGTACTGCATAAAGATATCGAAGGTAATCGCCTAGTCGTTGGTCAAGGTCATGAACATCCACTCATGCAAAGCACCATTTTATGGTCTGAAGCGATTGATTGGGTGGCTGGTGAACAAGAGATTCCTGAATCAGGCTTCCGCTGCACAGCGAAAACTCGTTATCGTCAGCCTGACCAAGACTGTACAATATTTAAAGACCCTACAGCGCCAAATGGTGTGCGTGTCGAATTCGATGAGCCACAACGTGCTGTTACACCGGGTCAAAGTGTGGTGTTCTACACCGGTGAAGTTTGTTTAGGGGGTGGTGTGATTCATCATACCAATGCGCCTAAACCGGATTTTATTGAATAAGGATTGTTTCGGATGACAGAGTTACCGTTTCAACAGCCTCAGACTCTGAATACTCGCCAAAATCGTGCATTGGCGTTAGCTGCTGTTTTTCAAGCGACACAGCTGACCCACATGACTGCATTGACTGGGCAACAGAGTATCGGGGAAAGCGGTAACTTTTATTTTGAACATCTCATTAAAGCCAGTTTAAATATCCGTCCTAAGTCGAATCAGTCTAGTCAGACGCTTGATTTTTTTAGTGGCTTGGCGGATATTTCGCTGGGATTAAAAACCTTAGAAAGTAGCATTACTCAACCCTTCAATACATCTCCCAAATCTAGACTTCCTAAACTTGCCAATACTAAGCTACCCATGACGTATGCGATGGCGTTATTGCAGTTAGAAAAGAAAGTCTATAGCAATCCTAAATTTGTCGAAACCATTGAACAATCCCAACAAAAAATTCTAAGACAGCTTTCCTTTTTTGATAATAATTATTTACATCCAAGTATCATTGCCAATTTAGCGCAAACCTATATTGAAACTGCAGGCCAAATTAATCCACGTATTATGGTTCGTGGTAATGCCGAAGCATTTAAAGACACTTCTCATACCAATCGCATTCGCGCCACCTTATTTACCGGCTTACAAATGGCACATTTATGGCGTCAGCTCGGTGGTAGCTCATGGGGTATGATTTTCAGTAAGCGCAAGCTACTACAAGATATTCAAGATCTTGCCCGTTTACAGTATCAGGTGGTTTAACTGATGCAGTACGGGCTTTTTGTTTTACGTTTAATTCCAAAATTTAAGGAATCGCTATGAACGCTTTAACCGCACTTTCTCCATTAGATGGACGTTACGCAAGCAAATGTGATGCTCTACGTCCCTTCCTCTCTGAGTTTGGTTTAATCCATGCTCGTGTGACTGTTGAAGTGCGTTGGTTACAAGCGCTTGCAAACCGTCCTGAAATCACTGAAGTTCCAGCGTTCAGTGCTGAAACTAACGCTGCGCTTGATGCAATTGTTGCGAACTTCTCTGAAGACAATGCAAACCGCATTAAAGAAATTGAACGTACAACAAACCATGATGTAAAAGCAGTTGAGTACTTCTTAAAAGAGCAAATCGCACATATCGATGAGCTTAAAAATGCTGGAGAATTCATTCACTTTGCATGTACATCTGAAGACATCAACAACTTGTCTCATGCTTTAATGCTTAAAAATGGCCGTGAAGTTTTAGTTGCAGCAATGCAGCAAATCATCGATTCAATCGTTGCTTTGGCTGAACAACACGCTGAACAACCAATGTTGTCTCGTACACATGGTCAAACTGCAAGCCCAACAACTTTGGGTAAAGAAATGGCGAACGTGGCTTACCGCCTTGCACGTCAAATCAAACAATTCAAACAAGTTGAATTACTTGGTAAAATCAATGGTGCAGTAGGTAACTACAACGCGCACTACTCTGCTTACCCTGAAATTAACTGGCCTGCGCATTCTCAAGCTTTTGTAGAGTCTTTAGGTTTAACCTTCAACCCGTACACGACTCAGATTGAACCGCATGACTACATGGCGGAACTTTTTGATGCGCTACGTCGTTTCAACACAATCTTAATCGACTTTAACCGTGACGTTTGGGGATACATCTCACTTGGTTTCTTCAAACAACGTTTGAAAGAAGGCGAAGTTGGTTCTTCAACAATGCCACATAAAGTTAACCCAATTGACTTCGAAAACTCTGAAGGTAACTTGGGTATTGCGAATGCGGTATTGGCTCACCTTGGTGAAAAACTTCCTGTATCTCGTTGGCAGCGTGACTTAACTGACTCTACTGTTCTACGTAACATGGGCGTTGGTTTTGCACAAAGCTTGATCGCATTTGAAGCTTGCTCTAAAGGTATTGGTAAACTTGAATTGAATGCTCAACGTATTCTAGAAGACCTTGACCATGCGCAAGAAGTGCTTGCAGAACCGATTCAAACTGTGATGCGTCGTTATGCAGTTGAAAAACCTTACGAAAAACTTAAAGCCCTTACTCGTGGTCAAGCAATGACTCGCGACATGATGGTTGATTTCGTAAATGGTAATGAGCTTGAAGCTGTTCCTGCAGCTGACCGTGCGCGTCTTGCAGAAATGACACCTGCAACATATACAGGTAATGCATCAACTCAAGCAGCAAACATTAAAGATCTTATTTCTAAAATCTAATTTTAGATAGATCAAAAAAAACGAGGCTTCATGCCTCGTTTTTTATTTATAATACTTCTGCTCTCTTTGAGATGAGGAGCATGCTCCGCAAGGAGATAGAAAATTTAGACGCAATTTTATTCTGCAGGGCAATATTTCGCCCAATCATCTTTCATCCTTTGTAATTCACAGCCTGTTAAAACATCTGAATAATAAACATAATATGTGGTATCGGGATATTGAATCTTATGGCGAAACATCATGCCGCGCAAAGACACAGAGAGCTCTTCTGGAAAATCACCTGTTAAATTAAGTTCTTCAAACTCATAGTTAAAATAACAATTTTGAGTCGCAATAAATGCCTCAACAACGGCCATAGTTACTACCAAATACTTAAACATCGATATTCATCTGAGTTTAATACAATCTTTTTAAAAATACTTATCCCCAGCCGCAAACTAAAGACATTTGAAAAAATAATGCACAAATTCTAGCGCCGTCTAACTATCACTTTTCATCGCATTATGGCTATACTTGCCGCGAATTATAAACATTGCACACCGATAAAAAATTTGAGCTTTGCCTTTTCATGATTGATTTCAAATTAAAACTTAAGCACATCTTAGCTTTTGCGTTATTAACTCTTGCCATTGTGATCGCCAGTATCCAACCTTTAGAAATGGAAGCATATATCCTCCATCAAATCGGCACAGCGTTTATGCTGATCGTGCTGCTCGTTTTCCTCTATAAAATAGGACTAACTTTCAGAACAGTTTGTCTGTATCTTGGCTTTTTACTGATTCATGTCATCGGTGCCCATTATTTATATTCTTATGTACCTTATTCTGAATGGACACAAGCTCTCTTCGGTTTCAACCTTGACCAAAGCATGGGATGGTCTCGGAATATGTATGATCGGCTTGTACACCTTGCCTATGGATTGCTGCTCTATCCGTTCTTTTATCGCATATTTCAAATCTGGCTACCACAATTAAAAGCCGGAACACTCTTTTTATTGGTCGTACAATTCGTCATGGCGACCAGTTTATTTTATGAATGGATCGAATGGCTGATTGCCATTGGCTTATCACCAGAAGAAGCTGAAAATTATAATGGGCAACAAGGTGATATTTGGGATGCGCATAAAGATATGCTGCTCGCAACACTTGGTGCGATGATCACTGGTGGTATTTGTTTAATGACATCAAATTTGTTGAATAACGCTAAACAAAAGCCTGAATATTTTTTATCTTAAATACTGATGTTACGCACCTAGAAGTAATTTCTCATTTTAAAAATGATTTTTAAGTCTATTCGACGGAGTCTTACATCTAGGAATTGAATAACGGGATTAGCCTTCGGCTGGAGGTACTTTTACGAAACGATGTTTCTCATTCGGCAAAATGAGAAGCGAAGCTTCGCAAGGAAACCATCTTGCGAAGCAATGCTCCTCACCGCAAAACTCGTTCGCTCGCGTCTACGTATTCAAAGTATCGCAAAAACATTTTTGATTAGAAGCAGCCCTGTCTCAAACACTTGCGGATGACGTTACCGCGTATCGTTGTTTTATTTGAATCAAATTGCACTTCTGGTGTTACTGCGTAACATCAGTTAAATATTTAAGCAGTCCATTGAATTAAGATTGAATCTGACATTTGCGGATTCAATTTTCGGTCATAATACTGAAAGCACGCTTTTGCTCCCGCTGGCATTTTTTGTAGATCATCATCTATACGAAAATGCCGTGTATATTTTGTATGATTCACTAAAATTTCAACCCGCTCAAAAGGCTGTCTTTTATTTATATTTCCGCTACTCATATAACTCTGATAGGCCACAACAGTGCCGCAGGCTTCAGAGCGAACATCTACCTGTAGTGATGAACAATAAATATAGCCTGCCAACAGTGTTGCTGCTGGGCCAAACAGCGCAGCATACTGTTTCAGCACAGATTTTTTCACACTTTGAAAATGCAGCAAATATAGCCAAGGCCAAACCATTAGGCAAATGACACCACCTAAAATAAACAGAAAATTAGACATCATTATCATCAATATCTATGTACGCAACGCAATCTATCACAACAGCATCGTTTAGCATAAAAAAAGCTCACCGAAGTGAGCTTTAAATACTTTATAAGCATAAAGATTTTAAAATTTTAGATCTTTTAATTGAACGATATTTGCATTAGCTTTGCTCAATGATTCCATCACTTTTGACATGACAGCAGGAACCAATGAATCCGCAATTTGTGCTGCTTGTAAGCCTAACTTCTCACCCAGTGTTGGTTTTTTGCGGGTTTCAATCATATATACATCATGTTGTGGCATAAGACTTAATAGATATTCATCTGACGTTTGGAGTTTATCGACCAAATTGAGATCCATTGCATCTTGACCATACCAATGCTCACCTGTGGCAACTTTATCGACATTGAGCTGAGGACGGTATTTTTCAACAAAGTGTTTAAACAAGTTATGGGTTTGCTGTAACTCTTCTTCAAATTTGGCTTTACCTTCAGCAGTATTTTCACCAAACATAGTTACGGTACGTTTGAACTGACCCGCGGTATACAGTTCAAAATCGATATGTTTTTCTTTCAATAAACGGTTAAAGTTCGGCACTTGTGCAACCACACCAATCGAACCCACCACGGCAAATGGTGCTGAAACGATCTCATTTGCAATGCAGGCCATCATATAGCCACCGCTTGCAGCAACTTTATCCACGCAAATGGTTAAGTTAAATCCAGCATCACGTAAACGTACCAATTGTGCAGCGGCCAGACCATAGCCATGCACCATCCCGCCTGGACTTTCTAAACGTAAAACCACGCGGTCACGTCCTGCTTTTGCTGTCGCTAAGATCAGGGTAATTTCTTCACGTAGACTCGTTACCGCAGATGCAGCGGTATCACCATTAAAATCGATTACATAAATTTTTTGGTTATTCTTTTTACGTGCGCGCGCTTCTTTTGATAATTGTTGGCTTAGTTGCAGCAGCTCAAGTTTAGATGCAGTCGTTTGCGCAATTTTTTTTCGTTGTTCATTGATACGTGCATTTAAGTGGCTTACACGAATTTCCGCAGGCAACTTGGGATTATGAAATAGCATAAAATTGAAACTCATTTAATTCATATTTATGTTGTATAACATGTGGGTTACATCACAAAAATTCAATCTATTTTTTGAAAATAATTCTCATTGAGCCAAATTGAGCATTTTATTTTTATCAAGACTTTTTGACCTAATTATTGACTTCATAAAAAAAGAGCCTTTCGGCTCTATTTTCAAACAGTCTAGATTAACCAAAACGACCTGTAATATAGGCTTCTGTCAGCTGATGATCTGGTTGGGTAAAGACTTTTTCAGTAGAATTCACTTCAATCAAATCACCCAAATGGAAATATGCGGTACGGTCAGATACTCGCGCTGCTTGTTGCATCGAATGCGTCACAATCGCAATGGTATATTGCGCTGAAAGTTCAGTGATGAGCTCTTCTACTTTTGCTGTTGCAATTGGATCGAGTGCTGAACAAGGTTCATCCATTAAAATCACTTCAGGACTGACAGCAATGGTTCGCGCAATACATAGACGTTGCTGCTGACCACCTGAAAGTCCTGTACCCGGTTGGTTCAAACGGTCTTTCACTTCATCCCAAAGGCCTGCTTTACGCAGACTATTTTCAACAATTTCTTCCATGTCGTATTTGTCACGTGCCAAACCATGCAATTTTGGACCATAAGCGACATTGTCAAAAATAGACTTTGGGAATGGGTTCGGCTTTTGGAAAACCATACCCACTTGGGCACGCAGTAACACCACATCGAGATTTGGATCATAGATATCTTGATTATCCATAAGCACTTGCCCTGTCACACGACAAGAATCAATCGTGTCATTCATACGGTTGAGCGTACGTAGAAACGTTGACTTACCACAACCAGACGGTCCAATAAAGGCAATCACTTCATTTTCATAAATGTTCAGATCAATGCCTTTGATCGCTTCAGATTCGCCATAGTACACATGCACATCATTGGTACTGATTTTCACATTGGTCGATTTCGCATCTTTTTTCGCGCTAGATTGCGTATCGAATTGTGACACAAACGCAGTATTGGTTTGCTTTTGGCTGCCCTGTGCAGAGGTAAATTGTGTTTGTTCTGGATTCA
The DNA here is from genome assembly GCF_013420775.1 of Acinetobacter sp. YH01010. NCBI lineage: Bacteria > Pseudomonadati > Pseudomonadota > Gammaproteobacteria > Moraxellales > Moraxellaceae > Acinetobacter > Acinetobacter sp. YH01010. The sequence goes on from NZ_VOYF01000010.1 coordinate 121,809, forward strand.
CGGACTTATCCTGATCTAAGGAATTCTTTTCAGTTGTAACGACGCTATTCATATAATGCCCTCAATTACCAGCGTACTTCAAATTTCTTACGTAACCAGATCGCTAAACTGTTTAAGCCGATCATGAGAGCAAGAAGTACAATGATTGCTGCTGCGGTACGCCCTTCAAAGAAGTTACGTAGTTCGTTACCTTGCCAAAGGAAAATTTGTACAGGTAATGCAGTGGATTGATCTAAAGGAGTGGCTGGTACACTTGCCACAAAGGCACTCATACCAATCAATAATAATGGAGCAGTTTCACCTAGGGCTTGTGCAACACCAATAATGGCACCGGTTAAAATACCCGGTAATGCCAGTGGCAAGACATGGTGAAATACAGTTTGTAAACGTGATGCACCTAAACCTAATGCGGCTTGACGAATCGATGGCGGGACAGCTTTTAGTGATGCACGTGTGGTAATAATGACCGTTGGTAGTGTCATCAAACTTAAGACTAAACCACCAACCACAGGTGCCGAAAGCGGCATGTGCATCCAACCAATAAAAATCGCAGCACCAAGTAAACCAAAGACAATCGAAGGAACCGCTGCTAGGTTGTTAATGTTGACTTCGACAACATCGGTAATCCAGTTTTTAGGTGCAAATTCTTCTAAGTAAATTGCGGATGCTACACCGATTGGAATCGAAATAATGATCACGATCAGCATCATGAAGAGTGAACCCATAAACGCCCCTGCTAAACCTGAAGTTGCAGGTGAGCTACGAGAGTCTGGATTTTTAAATATTTCAGTATTAAATGAGTTAGATATCACACCGTCAGCTTTAAGTTTATCTGCGAGTTGGCGTACTTCAGGGCTCAATTGCTGCTGTTCATCAGGCAAGCTACGGTCAATATTACCGGCTAACCAGACATCGACATTGGCATCTGCAAGGATTTTTAAATCTTGTTTTTGACCGATCAATGAAGGATCTACCATAACCATGTCTCGTAAGCGATAAGCTTCTGAACTGGTATATAAACTGTTGAGATCATCACGTTGAGAGGCAATCGCTGGATCTTTTGCAATGATCCCATTCACAATCAGCGCATCCCAATCCACCATGCCCATTTCTGTTTGCCAAGCAATATAACGCTCTTGGAACTGTGCAGGAGATTCACCTTCTTTTTGAACCGGTTTCGCACCTATATTGACAATGCTTGGATCAAAAAACACAGGCACCGTCATCGAGCTTTGCCAGAATGCTGGTAAGCCTTTGGCTAAAATACTGCCAAACAATAGCACGACGAACAATAAGCCAGTCACTACTGCACTAAAGCCCAAGACACGAAAGGTATTTTCTTTACGGTGTCTTTTTGCCAATGAGTTTTCAATGATTTTCTTACGTTTTTCACGAAGCTCAGCGGCTGCATGTGAATCAAATTTTTGATCCATGTTTGATGTATTCGTCGTACTCATTCGTATTGCTCACGGTATTTACGCACAATGTACAGTGCAACAATATTCAGACCTAAAGTAATTACAAACAGCGTTAAGCCCAATGCAAAGGCAACCAATGCTTGAGGACTCGCAAAGTCTGTATCACCTGTTAATTGGTTTACGATGGTAATGGTGACTGTAGACACTGCTTCGAGCGGATTAATGTGTAGTAAAGGACTGTTCCCTGCTGCAAGTACCACAATCATGGTTTCACCAATTGCACGAGATGCTGCCAATAAGAATGCACCGATAATGCCCGGCAAAGCTGCAGGTATCACTACTTGGCGAATAGTTTCTGATTTTGTTGCACCCAAACCGAGTGAACCGTCACGAAGCGCGCGAGGAACTTGAGTAATGATGTCATCAGATAATGATGAAACGAATGGGATAATCATAATCCCCATCACAAAGCCTGCTGTTAGAGCACTGGTTGCATTAATATCGAGTCCAATATATGCGCCAAGCTGTTTTGCAAAGGGTCCAATAATCATTAAGGCAAATACACCGTAAACGATGGTTGGAATACCTGCGAGAACTTCTATGGCCGGTTTTGCCCAAGCACGGAAATTTGGCTTTGCATATTCAGCCAAATAAATCGCAATCATCAGACCAACCGGAACAGCAACCAGTAGTGCAATACCACTGACCATGAGTGTGCCCCAAAGGAGTGGCAGCAAACCATAACTACCTTCGGCATTCCCTGATGTACTAAAGCCGGGGTTCCATTCAGTGCCTAAGAAGAAATCGAGTGGACTGACAAAACTAAAGAAACGCATGGCTTCACTGAACATCGACATCACAATGCCAACTGTTGTCAGGATTGCGACCCCCGAACACAGTGCCAATGCGATATTAATAACTTTTTCGACTTGGTTACGTGCACGATATTTTTCTGCGATGCGGCGTTTAGCCATAACTAAACCAATCAATGCCGCACAAATTACAACGGCCAATTTTGCATATGAGCCGATGTTTTCAATTTTCTGTAACTGTTCTGCTGCTGCAAGTTCATATGCAGCTGGCGTATCACTTACTCCAAAACCAGAAGCAATCGCTTGGACGCGGTCAACCATTACGCTTGTGCTTGCAGGATCTAAACCTAAACGAATATTTTCTGGGACATTATTTAAAATAACGTGTTGAAAAATACTCGGTTCAACCAAGTTCCAAACAATCAAGATTAAAAAAGCGGGAATCCCACACCATAAAGCGACCAAAACACCATAATAGCCCGGTCGTGAATGCAACATTGCTGAGTTATTGCCTTTACCTGCAAGTTTGCGACTTTTGGTCAGTCCAACTTGATAAGCGATTGCAATAATTGCGAGCAACACACCAATAAGTAGCAGATTCATGTAATCTCCACTGTTTTTTCAAAAGCCCTTCTTGAAAAAACTGTTTCTTTGCAAAAAGCCAATGGCAGGTCAATCCTGCCATTGGCTGTTTCAATCCAATTATTTAACTGCTTTACCCGCTTTAAAGTTTGCAAGAACTGCAGCGCGCTCTTTGTCAGACATTGAAATTAAGCCTGCTTTTTCTAGCTTCGAACCTTTACCTGATACTTTTTTACTTAGGAAGAATTCTGTGAACTCTTTCAAGCCTTTGATGGATTTAAGATGTTCACCTTTCACGTAGAAGAACAATGGACGTGATACAGGATAAGAACCATTCAGAATTGTTTTCTCAGATGGCGCTACATTATTCACTGTTGCTACACGTAACTTGTCACGGTTTTGGTCATAGAAACCTAGACCGAATACACCTACAGCGTTAGGTGAAGTTTTTAAGCGTGCCAATGTCTCTGTATAGTCGCCTGCGATTTCAATCACACGACCATCTTTACGGAATGTTGAACATGCTTTTTTCTGAGCATCTTTATCTAATTTTGCGAAAGCTTCATAAGTTTCACAGCCAGCATCCACCATTTTTTCTTGGAACACTTCACGTGTACCATGGTTTGATGCAGGAATAACTAAAGTGATTGCTTCGTTTGGTAAAGTTGGGTCGATTTGATTCCAACGTGTGTATGGGTTTGGAACCAATTTACCTTTTGATGGTAATTCAGCAGCAAGTGCAGCAAATACGTGCTGTGGGCGAAGTTTGAATGCCGCTTTTTTCGCATTTGAAGCAAATACGATACCGTCATATCCAACTTTAATTTCTAAGATTTGGTTAACGCCTGCTTTTTTACATGCAGCCAATTCAGTACCTTTAATTTTACGAGATGCGTTTGCAACATCAATTGTGTTATCACCAACGCCATTACAGAATTGTTTCAAACCACCTGAAGTACCACCAGAACCTACAACAGGTGCTTTAAATTGTGGGAATGTATTACCAAACTCTTCTGCAACAATACTTGCATAAGGCAGTACAGTTGAAGAACCAGCAATTTGGATCGTGTCACGAGCTGCATTTGCAGTTGTAGCGACTGTTGCCCCAGTAGTGAGTACCATAGCAAGTGCGATATGATTTAAGCGCATTCTCATCTCTCTTTATTGATGCATTTATTGGAGTACGCCACTTTCTAATAAAGTCTTGTACTTTTTCGATATACGCATTTTGATTTTAGAGTATGACAGTTAGGTTACATCTTTATGACGCTTTTATGATAATTGATGATTGCACATTGATTTAAATATAATTCTTTATTTTTCAACATGTAATGAAATTTATCAAAGTATTGGTCTTATTTATTTCTACTTTGATATTCGTAAGAATTCATGTCCTTGTCATATTTTGTCTTATTTTCTTTTTTCAATTTCCCCTCCTTTTCTGAATGTTGCACATTTGCATGTTCGATTTTTTATTCCTCCGTATTCCAATAATTGAAATTTCATTACATTTTTAGTTCGCTCAATATGCAAGTTTACATAAAAACAGAGCCTAAAATGACCAGCAAAGCCATTGCGACATTTAATCCGGACTTGCCTGTGCATATGACTTTTGAAGAACATGACTGGCACTTACTTGCAGAATTTTGGTATCCGATTGCTTTATCGAGAGACATTACAGAACAGCCTTATGGCACTGTGCTTTTAGATATGCCGCTCGTTATCTATAAAATGGGAAATGAACTGGTTGTCGCTAAAGACGCCTGCCCGCATAGGGGCGTACCGCTAAGTTTAGGCAAAAATGATGGTCTAGGGGTAGTCTGCCGCTATCATGGCTTACGCTTTGGTGAACATGGGCATTGCAACCGTATACCCGCACATCCCGATCACAAGATCTCCCCTCGCTTTAATTTACGAACTTATGCAGCTGTCGAACGTTATGGCTTAATTTGGTGCTCCCTCACTGCCGCTAAAGAGGCTGCACCGAATATCCCTGCAATGCCATATTGGGATGAATCCGAGTTTCAGCAATTGGTTTGCCCAACGGTCGATTTTCAATGCTTCGCAGGCAGGCAGCTTGAAGGCTTTATTGATGTCGCGCATTTTGCATGGGTACATCCAGAAACTTTTGGTGACCCTGAAAATACAGAAGTACCTGACTATAAAACCATTGAAACTGCAACAGGATTCCATGCAGATTACTGGAGCAGTGTTGGGCGCTACCCGATTGGTTTAGAACAACGTGGACAAGATGGCTTTCAATGGCTGCGCCATTTTGAAATTCATCTGCCGTTTACCGCAACGCTGACGATTCATTTTCCAAATAACAGCAAGCAAGTGATTATGAATGCGGCTTCACCGATGACTGCTCGTTCTACCCGTCTATTTGCACCGATTTGCCGTAACTATGACAAAGACCTGCCTGTAGAAGATGCTTACGACTTTAACCTGAAAATATTTGAGGAAGACCGCTTAGTCTCTGAATCACAAAAGCCTGAATATTTGCCTTTGGATTTAAGCATCGAAGCGCATTTTCCAGCGGACCGCAGTTCCAGCATGTACCGCAAATTATTGCGTAAAAAAGGTTTTAGTCCATTGTTTGCGGCATAACATCAATATCGTATTGCATTCACCTCACCCTAACCCTCTCCTACAAGGAGAGGGAAACTCCTTTACAAGCCTTATATTGGTTATAAATATTGTGGTATCTCATTCATCAAATGATAAACATCAATGACTATCGCGACTGGAGACAGGGATGTCACTATAAGGTAATGGTCACATGGATGTACCTTTTGCCTGAGAAGGATTTTAGTTACTTTGATCCCTCAAAGTAACAATCTGCCTACGCAGTAAACTATCATCTCTCAATGAAAAATTGCGGCCATGTAATAAATTAAGCGCCTTTTCATTTAAAAAAAAGGAGCTCAAATGAGCCCCTTCTTCTACAACTACAAAATGACAATTAGTCAATTGCAGGTGTATATGTACCGTCAGCGATTGGGCCTTTGATACGATCCGCTTCTGCAAGCACCAGAGCAAGCAAATTCTTCACGTTGTCTAAAGTCGCTACTGGGCTTAAAGTCGTCATTTTCAAAGATTGAACCTGACCTACTTTAGTTACACCAATATTCGCTTCACCACGTGCAAACAATTCGTCTGCTACGTTTTGGTTCAATGTATCTAACAATTCAACTGGGTAACCTTCAGGGATCACACGGAACAATACGGATGCAAATTGAGGATCAACCAGCATTTCTAGACCATCAGTTGCATTGATATAATCTGCAACATCACGTGTTAGACCTACACCGTGGTCGATCATCGAACCGTAAAGCTCTTCACCTAGCGCTTCAACCGTCATCCACAATTTCAACGCGTCAAAACGGCGAGTTGTTTGTAGTGACTTAGACACCAAGTTAGGAACCCCATGCTCTTCATCATAAGCAGAGTTTAAGTACTCAGCTTCATAATGCATGAAACGATAGTTCGCTTCATCTTTCAGCAAGAACGCACCACATGAAATCGTTTGGAAGTAATGCTTATGGAAATCAAGCGTTACCGAGTCAGACAGTTCAATACCGTCTAACATTGAACGATAGTCATTTGAAAGAATCAGTGCACCGCCCCATGCTGCGTCGATATGCATCCACGCGCCATATTTGTTGGTGATTTCACGAATTTCTTTCAATGGGTCAATTGCGCCTGCATCAGTTGTACCCGCAGTTGCAACCACACATGCCACGATCTTACCTTCCGCTTGAAGGTGAGCCATGGTTTTCTCAAGTGCGACTACATCCATCTGTGCGTTGTCGTTCACAGGAACAGTCACCACAGATTGGAAGCCCATGCCCATCATCGCCATGTTCTTTTGCACAGAGAAGTGTGCATTTTCAGAACAAATGACTTTAACATTACGCATAGCTTCATTTGGCACACCATCACGCTGAACAGACCACGGATTGCCGTTTTCGTCTTTCCAGTTTTTTGCGATGCACGCATCACGTGCAAGCAAAACACCCATCAAGTTAGACTGTGTACCGCCAGAGGTGAATACACCTGCTTGACCTGCACCGTAGCCTACTTTTTGGCGAAGCCAATCGATCAACTGAACTTCCATCAATGAACCGGCAGGGCTTTGATCCCATGAGTCCATCGATTGGTTTGTCGCGTTAATGAGCACTTCAGCGATTTGGCTTGTTACCATTGTTGGGCAATGCAAATGCGCTAAAGAATGTGGGTGATGTACTTTTAAGCTTTTGTTTAAGAACAGCTCAACCATACGGTCTAGTGATTTTTGTACACCCATACCTTCTTTAGAAGGATTGAATGCAATTGCACTACGAAGCTCTTTAATACTACCGCCGGTGTACATTTTGTCATTTTGCAACCATGCAGAAACGGCTTTTACCGCTTCGCCCATTGCTGACTGGTAGTCAGCAATGGATTGTGCATCATTGCAGAATAACGCTTTACGATGTTCTGCAAAATCAACCATTATTACGCGCCTCGAGTTGCAACAAGTGCTTCAGCAAGTGCTTTCTTGAAGCGAACGATCACCTCAATACATTCAGCTTGGTTAATGATCAATGGGCAAAGTAAACGAATGACTGTACCGTTACGACCACCTTTTTCTAACAACAATTTGTTGTTGAAACATGCTGCTTGAATTGCTGCTGCCAATTGAGAATCACCTGGTAATGAGCCCATGTGATCTGCTTTTTGACGTTCATCAACAATTTCAACACCAATCATCAAACCACGGCCACGTACGTTACCGATACATGGGAATTCAACCGCTAATTTTTTCAATTCAGCTTGTAAGAAATCACCACGTTCTTGCGCATTTTGCGCAAGATTTTGCTCTTTAATGGTTTTGATTGTTGCAAGACCCGTACCCATCGCCAATTGGTTACCACGGAATGTACCCGTGTGACCCGCTGGTTGCCATGCGTCAAACTTACGTTTAATGCCCAATACTGCAAGTGGTAAGCTACCACCTACCGCTTTAGACATTACAATGACGTCTGGCTCAATACCTGCATGTTCAAAGGCAAACATTTTACCTGAACGTGCAAAGCCCGCTTGTACTTCATCAAGAATCAACACGATGTTGTGCTTTTCAGTCACTTCGCGGATTTTCTTTAACCATTTTACAGGTGCAGTCACTACACCGCCTTCGCCTTGGATTGCTTCCAAGATTACAGCTGCAGGTTTTGTTACACCGCTTTCTACGTCTTCAATGAAGTTTTCGAAATAATACGTTAATGCGTCTACACCCGCTTCACCACCTATGCCTAATGGGCAACGGTATTCATGCGGATACGGCATAAATTGAACACCCGGCATTAAGCCGTTCACAGCATTTTTAGCAGACAAGTTACCTGTCATTGCTAAAGAACCGTGAGTCATACCATGGTAGCCACCTGAGAAGCTGATTACTGAACTACGACCAGTGTAAGTTTTTGCTAATTTAATTGCTGCTTCTGTACCATCTGCACCAGACGGGCCACAGAACTGTAGACAATACTCTTCTTTACCACCAGGTAATTGCTCAAGTAGTGCTTCAGTAAAAGCATCTTTTAAAGGCGTTGTTAAATCCAAAGTATGCAATGGGAGGCCACTTGCAAGTGTGTCTTGGATACTTTGAATTACCGCAGGATGATTATGGCCTAATGCCAATGTTCCTGCCCCAGCTAAACAATCGAGGTACTCTGTACCTTCAACATCAGTAACCCAACAACCTAAAGCTTTTGCTATCGCAAGTGGAAGTTTACGCGGATAGCTACGAACATTGGATTCCATCTGGCTTTGGCGAGTCAAATAGTATTCGTTAGTAGAATTAGTGGCAGGGTTTACAGAAGAAACGCTCATATCGAATTACCATCTCTGATATGGGTTGAAAGAAATAAGTCGGGTGACTTGCGGTCCTTTGACTCGGTGCTTTATGAGTTTCTAGTTAGTTTTAAGAGCTCTTTGTGTAATGGCTAACTAGACGGCGGATGATACAGACTTTTTCAATAAAATAAATCACTTTTATGATCAAATAAAAAGATAATTTAGAGAAAAAACAGATCTATTCCATGGATATCCTGAATTATCATCTTACAGTGTGACAAAACAAAGAAAACCTTTTTATTTTATGCTTTTTTACAACTTATGAATGATTATTGTAATCTTCAATTATTTAAACAACTAAGTACTGATTATTTAAATAAATATTCATCAAGCACTGCATTTATTTTTCTTGAAAGATTTACAATCCCACCACAGATTTTCCTTTAATCCATCACAATCCCCTTTTAAGATAAGAGCATAAGCTAAATTAGTCATTCTGAAAGAAGAATAGGTCATAACAATGCGTAAAATTATCTTATCTACTGTTTTATTAGCATCAGGTTTAGGTTTGGCCGCAGCAACTCAAGCAGCCGACCCACTCAATTACAACATCGTGAACATTCAGGCGGATGCCACTCGCCAAGTGTCAAACGACCAAATGCATGCCGTTTTATATATTGAAAAGTCAAATAAACAACCGGCTGAACTTGCTACCCAAATCAACCAATTGATGACCCAAGCGGTGAACACAGCCCGTAAATACCCTGCGGTAAAAATCGAAACGGGGTCTCAAAGCACCTACCCGATTTATGACAATGACAGTCGTAAATTGAAAGAATGGCGTGGTCGTGCCGAAGTGCGTTTAGAAAGTACAGATTTTAAAGCAGCTAGCCAATTGGTGAGCGAGTTACAACAAAATTTCCAAACGGAATCAATCAGTTTCAGCATTTCAGATGCACAACGTAAAAAAGTTGAAAATGAACTGATGGTTGAAGCATCCAAAAACTTTCAACAACGTGCCCAAGCGCTCGCTCAGGCATGGAATAAATCGGGCTATAACTTAGTTAATATTAATTTAAATACCAGCAATTATGGTGGTCAGCCAGTACCGCGTATGGCTATGATGAAAGCTGCAAGTGCCGATGCTATTCCTGAACAAGAAATGGCAGGTGGTGAATCTAAAATCACGGTCAGTGCAAACGGCTCTATCCAGTTCAAATAATTAAATTCATTTAAGAAACCGTGCTTTAGCGCGGTTTTTTTGACTATAAATTCCATCTATTCTTTATTTAAATTAAAAAGTCTATTAGCTTAATCAAACTCATAGTTTTAAATGATAATCATCCTTATTTAAATTTATCGCACTCACGGTTATGATACGCGCACTCTCTCCATTGCTCACACTTTTATGTATAGTTCAAGCAAAAAATCTCCAAAGCTTCAAAATTTCCCGCTTTTACCGCTGAGTATTGCCGTAGGCATAAGCATGGTTGCCACTATGGCTTCTGCTGCTGAAAATACAGATACCGCGCAAGCAGATGTTTTACCGACCATCACCATTGAAACTCAAGGGAACTGGCTAGAAAACGCCAATGAAAAAAAGGTGCAAAAGCATGCCGGTGCGCGGACCATCATTGACCGTAAACGATTAAACGAAAGCGCAGCAACATCACTAAAAGATGCGTTACGCCAAGTTCCCGGCGTTCAGGTTCAAGAAAATAATGGTACTGGCGGTAGCGATGTTTCATTAAATATTGGCGTTCGAGGATTAACCTCTCGCCTCTCTCCACGTTCAACCGTGTTGATCGATGGCATACCAATGTCATTTGCACCGTATGGCCAACCACAACTTTCGATGGCGCCTGTTTCGTTAGGAAATATAGAATCTGTTGATGTAGTCCGTGGTGCAGGTTCTGTTCGTTTTGGGCCACAAAATGTCGGCGGTATTATTAACTTTGCCACACGTAGCATTCCTGAAGACTTTAAAGGTGCCGTGGCATTAAACTCTGAATATGCAACTGGTACGGATCAGGTAAAATTAAGTCCTAGTCTGTTTGTTGGTGGAACATTTGATAATGGTTTAGGTCTTGCCTTGCTTTATTCAGGTACTAAAGGCAACGGTTATCGTGAAGCGAACAATAAAAATGACATTGATGATGTCATGTTAAAAACCGCTTATGACATAACAGATCAAGATAAAATCGCATTAAATTTCCATCATTACGATGGTACAGGTGAAATGCCTGAAGGTTTAAGTGCTGCTGAATTCAAAGCAAATCCATATCAAACGTCGCATTATCGTGACTTTTTCACTGGCCGTCGTTCAGATGTATCCCTACGTTATACACATAAAGATGACACGAACAACTTTGAACTTTTAAGTTATTACATCGATTCATTCCGTACCAGCAACCTTGAATCTACTTTAGCCAACGGCAATCATCGCTTAGATGCCTCACCGCGTGATTATAAAGTCTTTGCCATTGAGCCACGTTATTCACGTAGCTATAGTTTAGGTAGCACGCTGAATGAAGTGACTGTAGGCTACCGTTATATGGATGAAGAAAGCACCGAGTTCGCAGGCCGTACTGAATACGCAGCAGATGCAGAACCTGGTCAGTTTATAGCACGTACCCGTAGTGCGGGTGGCACCAAAGCACACGCTGCTTATATCGATAACCGTATAGAACTGGGTAAATGGAATATTACACCCGGCGTTCGTTTTGAATCGATTGATACGCAAAACAGTTTTAGTGCCTATAAAAATGGCGTATTACAAAATACTGTTCATCCATCGATCCAATCTGAGGAATTTTTGCCAAGTTTAGCTATCCTGTATAAAGCAACAGACCATTGGAATTTCTTTGCCAATGCCGGTGTCTCTTTTGGTCCACAGCAATATAACCAGTTAGCAACAACGCAAGGTACTACAGCGGTCACCACCTTAGATGGCTTACATCCTGAAAAGTCTAATAACTATGAAATTGGTACCAAATATTTAGGCAATGGTTTGAGTGCTGAATTGACTGCGTTTTATCTAGATTTTGACAAAGAACTGATTTTAGAACGTGATGCTGCAAACAATGGCATTTGGACTGACCTCGGTGCTACAAGTCATAAAGGGATCGAAACCGGTTTTAGCTATGACTTTGGACATTTAGCTGACAATCTCGAAGGCTTAAAAGCCTATGGTAATTACACCTATACCAAAGCGGTTGCTGAAGCAGGTAACTTTAAAGGTAAAGATTTGCCCTTCTATTCACAAAATGTCGCAAACTTTGGCTTAGGTTATAAATATGATGCTTGGTCCATCAATGCCGACATGTATGCACAATCTAAACAACGTGCCCCAGGCAACCAAGATTCTAACATCTACCAAACTGAAGAAACAGCAAATGGTAAACTAGGCGATATTCCAGGCTATTCAACTTTTGCTGTGCGTACAGGCTATGACTTTGGCGGTTCGCTACAAGGGGTTAGAGTTGCTGCTGGTATTAAGAATGTCTTTGATAAACAGTATTTCACCCGTTCATCAGATGCAACAGGTGGTAAATATATTGGTCAGCCACGTACTTTCTTCTTACAAACTTCATTCGACTTTTAAACTGATCTAAATATAAAAATCCCACCAAGTGTGGGATTTTTATTGAAGAAAACATATGGACATCCATATATTCACATGTAAATATATATGAAAATCCATATATACAGATAAACATGGAACAGACTGAATTTTTCAAATTACTTGCAGATGAGACTCGTCTGAACATCATCATGCTGTTGGCATGTAAAGGTGAACTCTGCGTCTGCGAACTCACCGAGTCCCTTGAATTAAGCCAACCCAAAATTTCGCGCCATCTAGCGCTACTACGGTCATCTAGTGTTTTGAGTGATCAACGCAAAGGTCAATGGGTCTATTACTCCATTCACCCTGCACTGCCTACTTGGTGTACACAAATACTTGATGTCATGCGTCACCAAGAACGATTTAAAAATCTCGATTTAAACTCTCCGAAAGGCACTACAACATTGTGTGAAACGCTATGAATTTTTTATTTCTATGTACTGGCAATAGCTGCCGCAGCATTTTATCCGAAGTACTTTTTAACCATCGTGCCCCTGAAGGTTTCCATGCCTATAGCGCAGGTAGTAAACCTTCAGGACAAGTCCACCCGTTTACCTTGAAAACCCTACAAAACCTCAATCTACCGACTGAGGGTTTGTCGAGTAAAACCATCGCAGCATGTGAACAATATCAACCCGATGTGGTAATTACCGTCTGTGGTTCTGCCGCTCAAGAAGCTTGCCCAATTTACTTAGGCTCTGCCATCAAAGCCCACTGGGGCTTAGAAGATCCTTCCCATTTAGAGCTTGTAGATGAAATAAAACTTGCAGCATTTCTTGATACCGTGGCGCATATTAACCGCCGTTTAGATGCTTTATTTGCACTCGATTTTACGCAATTAAGTCGTGAAGAACTCAACCTAGAAATCCAAAAAATTTCAGAGATCCAATAATGGCTGCTGCAAAACTGTCATTTCTAGACCGCAATCTAACGCTATGGATTTTTATCGCAATGGGGCTAGGCATTGCGATTGGCGTCTATATTCCAAGTGCTTCAAGAGCTTTAAATCAACTCAATATCGGTGATGTCAATATTGCGATTGCCATTGGTTTAATCCTGATGATGTATCCGCCTTTGGCCAAAGTGGATTTCAAAGCGCTGTCTGAAGTGTTTAAAGATAAACGTACCTTATACCTATCACTGGTTCAAAATTGGTTAATCGCACCTTGCCTGATGTTTATTTTGGCGATCGTGTTTTTACAACACTACCCTGAATACATGACCGGTTTGATTCTGATTGGTTTAGCACGTTGCATTGCAATGGTTCTGGTTTGGAATGATCTCGCTTGTGGGGATAACCAATACGTAGCGGCTTTAGTGGCCTTTAACAGTATTTTCCAAATTGCATTTTTTAGTACCTACGCATGGTTCTTTTTGAGTTTTTTACCGCCTTATTTTGGTATAGAAGCACAAGTGATCCAAGTCAGCTTTTGGACCATCACACATGCAGTATTGGTGTATCTAGGTATTCCCTTCCTGCTCGGTTTCCTGACGCGTGCCATATTGGTAAAACAAAAAGGTCTGGCTTGGTATAAAAATCAATTTATACCCAAAATCAGCCCCATCAGTTTAATGGCATTACTCTTTACCATTGTGGTGATGTTTAGCCTCAAAGGTGCAGATGTCTTGAGCCTTCCAATGGATGTACTGCGTATTGGCATTCCCCTCACGATCTACTTTATGGTGATGTTTTTCATTAGCTTTTTGATGAGCAAATGGATGGGTAATAATTACGCCAAAACCACTGCCATATCCTTTACCGCAGCGGGTAATAATTTTGAACTTGCCCTCGCTGTTGCCATCGCCACCTTTGGCATTGCATCTCCGATTGCATTTACCACGATTATTGGCCCATTGGTTGAAGTGCCTGTGCTTATTGCATTAGTGAGTGTATCGCTCTGGCTAAAACGCAAATGGTATAAAGAGAACTAAAATGAAGCTCCCCAATATTCAACTAGATTTACTTGAAACACCGCGTTTTGAACAAGTTCAAGCTAAAGCACTTGAACATCCGCCACGCATTCTGCTGCTATATGGCTCTAACCGTGAACGCTCATTTAGCCGCCTAACGGTATTGGAGGCGGGTCGAATCCTTGAACATTTTGGTGCAGAAGTCAAAATTTTTCATCCTAAAGGTCTTCCACTGCCTGAAGATGCTGAAACTTCACATCCCAAAGTTCAGGAATTACATGAATTGCTTACATGGTCTGAAGGCATGGTTTGGTGTTCGCCAGAACGACATGGTGCGATGAGCTCTATATTGAAAGCACAAATTGATTGGATTCCTTTAGCGTCAGGTGCCATTCGTGCTACTCAAGGTAAAACGCTGGCGTTAATGCAAGTCAGTGGTGGTTCGCAATCTTTTAATGCTGTTAACCAAATGCGCATCCTTGGGCGTTGGATGCGGATGATCACGATTCCAAATCAATCTTCCGTTGCAAAAGCATTTTTAGAGTTTGATGAAAATGATCGCATGAAACCTTCCTCCTATTACACTCGCATTGTCGATGTGATGGAGGAATTATATAAATTTACCCTACTCACACGTGGTCAATCTGCCTACCTCACAGATCGCTATTCTGAACGAGTTGAAAGTGCGGAAGAACTCTCTAAACGAGTTAATCAAAAGAACCTTTAATGAAAAACTCCTGCATCTGTGCAGGAGTTTTGGTCTAAAATATCCATCCGTTTCAACTTAAACTAATAATTTATAAAATAATGTCGTTGAATCTATTGTACCTGTATGGCTCAATGCAAATTGCGGGATGATCCCAGCTTTTATAAAGTTAAATTTTTCATATAGCTTTTCAGAGACATCGCCTGAACGCGCATCAAGTACAAGTAATTTCAAGTTCAAGTGTTTTGCTTTATCTTCTGCAAGTGTTAATAGTTGGTGAGCAATGCCTTGCTGACGTACCTTTGGATGCACCATAAGTTTTTCAATCTCAGCACGATGCAGTGCATTGGCTTTGGTGGCACGAACCAATTGTACTGTGCCCACAATTTCACCGCTTTGTAGCGCCGCCCACAAAAAGGTTTTATGCTTTTGAATATCCTTTGCCACAGCAGACCAATATTCATCATAGTGCGACTTAGATTCTTTAGTTAAAAAACCCAGTGATGCACCATCTTGCACACATTGTGCCAATAATTCACACAGTTGAGCCTGCTCATCTTTTAGATCTTGAAGGTTTAAATATTAAATTTCGCTCATCTTCTTTTCCTCTTATTTCTATTTTTATCGTTATATTCAAATGGCATGCCATAAAAAATCCCGCTCGGAAGCAGGATTTTGATCTTTCAATTTAGTAAATTGACATATGATTGCGATGGATCATTTCAAGTGATCGGGCTTCCCCTAAAACTTGATGAACTTTATCTGAGGCCAAACCTTTAACGATTTCTGCCGAACGTGAACTGAAGTTTACACGACCAACGGCAACTCGATGACCTTGTGTATCGACACATTCCACCACATCACCACGTTCAAAATGCCCTTCAACCGCTTTCACACCGACAGGTAATAAACTGCGGTGATTATCACGAATGGCTTTGACTGCGCCATCATCAATCACTAAACGACCAGCTGTTTGTAAATGTGCAGCTAACCATTGTTGATGGGCTGTGACACGGTCATTATCGGTAATGAATAAGGTACCAAGTAATTCACCTGCCATCACGCGTGAAAGCACATTGTCGCTATCACCGCTCGCAATGACTGTTGGGCAACCTGACTTGGCTGCCAAACGTGCCGCACGAACTTTGGTCAACATACCACCACGACCGAATTTACCGCCGCCGCCAGCCATATCGAATAATGATTCATCCATTGCGCGTACTGTATGGAACAGTTTTGCATCTGGATTGGAACGAGGGTCAGAGTCAAACATGCCTTCTTGGTCAGTTAGAATCACCAAGAGGTCTGCATGAACCTGTCCAGCCACCATCGCAGCCAAAGTATCGTTATCGCCAAAGCGGATTTCGTCAGTCGACACTGTGTCATTTTCATTGATCACAGGAATCACACGCCAATCAATCAAATGCTGCAAAGCATCACAAGAGTTCAAATAGCGACGACGGTCTGCCAAGTCATCATGCGTTAACAACACTTGCGCTGTGCGAATCGAACGTTGTTCTAATACGCTAGACCAAGTATGAATTAAGCCCATCTGACCAATGGCAGCACAAGCCTGTAGACTGGGTAGATCTGTGGGTCGGTTGTCCAAATTCATACGAACCATCCCTTCAGCCACAGCACCGGAAGACACAAGAATGATCTCGTGCCCTGCATTGTGTAGTTCTGCAATTTGTCCCGCCCAATGCGAGATTGCATCCAGATCTAACCCTTTTCCGTTTGCTGTGAGTAGTGATGATCCGATTTTAACAACGATACGTTTACAACCCTTGAGCTGACGTTGCCCATCTACCACTTCTATCATCTTGTCCTCAGACTTGTTTGCTTTGACACTTATTCAGCAATTAACGTACGTAGTACGATTCTGCCTCATCATCACCGTCTTCAAATTCATCATCAAAGTCTTCACCTTGACCTGCCAGACGTTGTTGACGACGCATTTCACGATATGCTTCTTTCGCAGCAAGCGTTTGCTCACGTGTTTCAACTTCAAGCTGATCACGGAACGCTTTAACTTCTGCAGCATATTCAGGATCTTCAGTTTCTCGTTCGCGCTGTTCTTCAATTTGATCCATCAGGTAGTACACAACGTCTTTAGTACCTTCAAATGTTAAACCTGAAGTTTTGAATACAGGGCCTTTCCACTGCAACTCTTCGAGAATGTGATCACACCATTCATCACGCGTTTCAGCCGCCAATTGGTCTACTTTATTGAGTACCAATACAACAGGTAATTTTGAAAGCGTTGGGGAGAATTTTTTCAACTCTTCCAAAATTGCTTTTGCATTGTACGCAGGGTCAGAACCATCAATCGGTTGAACATCTACGATGTGTAATAAAATACGTGTACGTGCCAAGTGTTTCAGGAATCGAATACCTAGACCTGCACCTTCTGCAGCACCTTCGATTAGACCCGGAATATCCGCCATTACAAATGAGCGGTGACTATCGGCATCAACCACACCTAGGTTTGGCACCATAGTGGTAAATGGATAATCTGCAACTTTTGGTTTTGCTGCTGAAACTGCACGGATAAAGGTTGATTTACCTGCATTTGGCATACCCAACAAACCAACGTCTGCGAGTACTTTTAATTCAAGACGAATTTCACGATATTCGCCTTTTGAGCCGTGTGTACATTTACGTGGAGAACGGTTGGTTGAAGATTTGAAGTGAGTATTACCCAAACCACCTTCACCACCTGCTGCCACTAACACACGCTGACCGTCAGCCACTAAGTCGCCGATGATATCGCCAGATTCTGTATCTACAATTGTTGTGCCCACTGGAACGAGCAATACGGTATCTTCACCGCCACGGCCTGAGCAGTTCGCTCCACGACCATTTTTAGCACGTTCTGCACGGAATTTACGTGTATAACGATAATCTACTAGGGTACTTGTGTCGTTGTCGGCTTGAACGTATACGTTACCGCCACGACCACCATCACCACCATCTGGACCACCAAATGGTACGAATTTTTCACGGCGAAAACTGGCTACGCCATTGCCACCGTCGCCAGCCTCTACGGTAATGACTGCTTCATCAACAAAGCGCATGTTTGCCAATCCTCTAAAAACTTTAAAACCGCTTATTCTGCCATATTTTAAAGAATTTCTCGAACAATATTATTCAGCAATACTATAAATTTCATTCATCTTGGTGCTGATGCAAATTTTTAGGAAAATCCGCACATCGCTCGAAAATCTTTAGCTCATCATCAAAATAGCTTTGATAAATAGCAAACGAATTTCACTCCCCATTTCTGAAAGCTATTTACGTGCATTTTCCTTGGCTTCAATAATTTCAGGCAATGTTCGTTCAACCCAACCAATCAGATGCATTAACTTTTCTGCAGCCTGTGAGCCCATTAAAGTCAGTTGATATTCAACTTTGGGTGGCACGACTGGATAGACTGTCCGTAAGATAAAACCATCTTGCTCGAGCATTTTCAGCGTTTGAGCCAGCATCTTTTCGCTCACCCCTTCGATCCGCTGCTTAAGTTCACTAAAACGGTGTACCCCTTCAGTCAAACAACGCAAAACTAATACTGACCATTTATTGGTGAGATGTTCCAATATTTCTCTAGATGGACAGTCCGTGGATAAAACTTGACCTAATAATTTACTTGTAGCGTATGTGTTCATTAAATCTTTCCTCAAAGTCACTAACTTACTTTTTGGTACGTACTTACATTTAGTAAGTTAACAGATTAAGATTCAACCATCAAGATCATTGATTCAACAATCAGAGGGTTTAAATATGAAAATCGCAATTACAGGTGCAACAGGTCAACTAGGCCAATTGGTCCTTCAATTTTTATTGAAAGAAACCGCGGCCGAAAACATCATCGCTTTAGTTCGATCACCAGAAAAAGCAGCATCTCTACAAGCTCAAGGCATCGAACTTCGTCATTTTGACTATGATCAACCAGATACACTTGTTCCTGCACTACAAGGTGTCGATAAATTATTACTCATTTCTGCCAATGAAATTGGTCGGCGTACTCCACAACACAAAGCCGTAATTGATGCTGCAGTAGAAGCGAAAGTTCCATATCTTGCTTATACCAGCCTGTTACGTGCAGATACGTCACCATTGGGTTTATCTCAAGAACATCGTGAAACAGAAAGTCTGATTCAAGCTAGTGGTTTAACCTATACCTTCTTACGAAATAACTGGTATGTCGAAAACTATCTTGCTGCTGCAGGACATGTGGTGGAAACAGGTACCTTATTTGGTGCAGCAAAGGATGGGAAAATTAATGCAGCGACCCGTGCTGACTATGCTGAAGCAGCTGCAAAAGTACTTACAAGCTCTGGTCATGAGAATAAAACCTATGAACTTGCAAGCTCAGACAGTTTCACATTGGCACAGCTTGCTGAAACCCTACAGCAAGTTTCAGGTCAAAATGTTCACTATCAAAATCTAACTACAGAAGACTATACACAAGGTCTATTACAAGCTGGATTACCTGCTGGTCTTGTAGATGTGATCGTCGATGCCGATATCAATAGCATTGACGGTGCGATGCAAAGTGATCGTAAGGACTTGGAACAGTTACTCGGTCACCCAACTACTTCTCTACGTAGTGCTGTTGAAGCTGCTTTAAAATAAGATTGAACCCACAAAAAAGCCCGAATTGATTCGGGCTTTTTTTGAGTTGAATCATGCTTATGGATGTACATTTTTTATCGGCAAATCCATATTCATATCTAAATTTGCCTTGGTATTACGCTCTGCGTTGTACATCGTGGCATTAAAGGTTGCAATTTTTCGCATGGTCATCGGGTCATTCAGTTTTAGCTGTGGTGCAAACTGATGTACCACATGCAAATCAACTTTTTCATTAAACTCAAAATACACAGGGCCATTAAAATTAATTCGAATAGGAATGTTATAGGTTCTTTTCAAATGAAAAGGCACATCTAACTTGACAGGAATGTCCATTTTTAAGGGAAATTTCGGCACAAGTTTATTTTTAATCACCAAATCTGTGGTCGCCTCAAGCGGCATCGTCTGGTTAATTTGAATATTGGTGGAATAATCAATATCCACTGAGATCGGAACCTCTACACTAAACTGCAAATCTGCCAGATATTTTCCCTTTAAGGGCAGTTACAGCTTCCGATCTAAAGCAATCTGCGTATCCAACGTCCCGATGGACTGCGTTTGCAAATAATTGCCAACGGAAATTTTGGTGGGTAGTGAATGCGACAATTGAATATCTGCATTTTTTGCACGTACTTGCATCGACGCATAAATATTTAAATACAACCAAAATAGTACCGCAACCAACAATGCAACTGCGATAAAACTCAAAATGATACGCTTCGCCGATTGAAATATCCACATGGCTTACTCCTGAGCTTTCGCTTCAGTTTTGGCATGCTCTCTATTGAGTCGCATTGTTTTTAGTGGAATCACCAATTCACCCTTTTTAATTTGAACGGGCAACGTATTTTGTACGTCCACTGTCGCTTTCAATGCCGTTTTAATTGGAACATTCAAATTACCTTCAATAGGAATGTTGGTTTTTAAATTTGCATTGAGTGGAATATGCAGGTTTTCTTTCAGCACGGTTTTGACTGGCGCATCAAATTTTAAATGTACTTTTTGCTCCAAAGGCACATTCATATTTACTGAAATATCCAATTGTATCGGGATATCACCTTTGAGTGGCAATGTCACATCCTGCCCCATGACTCTGACTTTCACTTTGGTATTCACAGGAAGGTTTTGATTCACTTTCAAAGTTTCACGCACTGGAATCGTGGTCTTGATCGGGACTTGATTATCAAAATACACCCGTGGTGTCAGCGTTTGAGTTAAGGGAATATTTAAATTTTCATGTATCGGAATTTCAGCATTCACCCGCCCTGTCACATCCACATCCAAGGCATCATGAATTTTGACTTCGGCTTGTAATGGCTCTTGCAGGTCGATATTGACGTTTTGATTTTCTAGTGGGATATAAATATTAAAGTGCTTAAACACCCAAATGGCGATGAGTACACCACAGAGTGCAGCAAACACAATAAATGCCAATCAGAGGTGGTCCCACATGTTTGAACAACTAAAAGCGTATTTATAAGTGATATTCCGCTCTAGTTAAGCCACCTTGTTTTGTTGGGGTAGCTGATCATAGTAAAACTCATTTGGTGTCATTTTGTCTAGACTCGAATGAGGTCG
>NZ_VOYF01000011.1:0-126979 GCF_013420775.1 Acinetobacter sp. YH01010
GTAATTCAAATTATTTTTAAACTTTCTTTCTAAAACCTAACTTAATCAATTCAACCAAGTCATTGTTTTATCAGAAGTTTTAATCTTCATCACCGCCGATGGATGTGCATTCTACAGCATTTCACATTCGTTGCAACACCCTTTTTATGATTTATTTTACGCATGTCGCTTTTTTAAACACATAAACATTCTTTTGTATTATTATTGGGCTATATACGCCCTATTTCACATAATAAAACGTATATGCACCCAATTTTCATTCCATTTAATTTAAGACATTTTTGATTTCGTATGGTTGTTTTAAAAAAAACTGCCTATTTAATAATGGCGTGCTCCATTTCACCCTTATTATATGCAGCTCCCACAGCAAATATTTTCACAACCACTTTCTCTATTTTGAGTTATGCCAAGTGGGAAACCACTTCACCCAAATTTTGCGTGATTAATAATTCAAGTTTAGTCAATGATTTTAAAAAACTTGCGCCAACCCACAGCACTTATAAAATTACAGCCATCAATGTGAATGACATCAAATCCAGTCATTGCCAAGTTTTATTTTTTTCCAACCTAACAGCAAAAGAAGAACAAAACATTTTAAACAGCCATGTCAATTTCCCCGCCCTCTCTCTAAGCAGTAACAATAGTGAGTGTGAGTCCGGCAGTGCATTCTGTTTGTATAAAAAAATCAGAGTTATTCGTTTAAAATTAATATGGAAAGTCTAACGCAGTCACAAATACATATTGATCCACGCGTTTTATTACTGGCGAAGTCATCGGAGTCAGCTGAATGAAACAACTCTATAACCCAATTACATTACACCAATTATTTACGCGTTCGCAGCTCACCATCTTTGCTTTAACATTTACGATTTGTTCTGCGATTTTTTTGGTGATTTCCACCTATACCATGCATACCTATGCAAAAAACAGCTTAACGATTTTATCAAATGCGATTAACGAACGTGTTCAACCGGCTGTGGTGTTTAATGACCAAACAACGATGCGTCAAATTTTAAATGAATACACTCAACTGTATCCCATTCGATCGATAGAAATTACCAACCTTCAAAATGCGTCGCTTGCTCATGCTGAGCAACAAGAAATTTCAACATTTTCTAGCCAAGCGATTTTAGATTATTTCTTTTTTAGCCAACCGATTCGTTTAGATATTCATCATGATCAGAAAAGTTATGGCGAACTGGTCGTATATGGAAACTCGTCAGATTTAGTTAGTTTCTTCCATAAAATTTTGCTGGGTTTATTTTTAGGTTTTATTCTTTTATTGGCTACTGTGTTTTGGTCGGTGAACTCTGTTTATCAATACTTAATGCAATCCGTTCGCTCTATTGTTGAATCAGCTCAAACCATTAGTATTAAGAAAGATTATAAAATGCGGGTTTCAAACTCTGATATTCAAGAATTACACGCACTCAGCACCGCCTTTAATGGTTTACTTAGTGAAATTGATCAGTCAAATAAAAACTTAATTTCAGAAAATGACAAGCTAATTCATCTAGCACGTCATGATGCATTAACCCAATTACCAAATCGCAATTATTTTTATGAAAAGCTGTTTGAGCTATTTGACTTACAAGCGAACGCTGCCGTGTTCTTTGTCGATATTGAAAACTTTAAACATGTGAATGACCAATATGGTCACTTAGCTGGGGATGCAGTACTGCGCGCCTCATCACATTGTTTAAAACAAGCACTGCCAGATGATGCTTTCGTTGCGCGACTCGGTGGTGATGAATTTGCAATTATTATCAATCGTTTAAATTTCCTGACAGAACTCGAAGTCTTTTGTCACAAAATACATGAATGCTATGGTTCCACATTTGTTTATGAGCAACATAATATTGCATTACAAGCTAATATTGGTGTGGCACTGATCCAAAATGCGAAATCGCCAGAAGATCTAATCGCAGATGCGGATCGCGCTATGTATGATGCTAAACTTTCGAATAATCATTGGTGCATTGCACCACAACGCCCCAACTCATAGGATTTGTTATGTTAAAGAACGCATTTAAAGTTTTATTTATACTTGCATTCACGGCCACTATGACAGCCTGCATGAGTTTAGGTAACTTAAGCTACAAACAAGCACGCATGCTTAAAAAAGAAGGTTTTGTCTTGACCAATGATGGTTGGACACTTGCCCTACCAGAACGACTTTTATTTGGCTTTGATGATTATCAAATTCAACCCCACCAACAAGGCAAGTTAAATACACTTGCCACTCAACTGATTAAATATGACCTAAACAAAATTAAGTTTATTGGTCATACGGATAATGTTGGACAAGCCAATTACAACCAACAACTGTCAGAAAAACGTGCGCAAAGCGTCGCAAACGTCTTTTTAAAGCAAGGTTATAACAGTTCAAATATTCAAATTATTGGCCGTGGGGCTGAACAGCCGATGGTCTCTAATGACACCGAAACAAATCGTGCCATAAACCGTCGTGTAAATGTCACGATCATTCCCTAAATAGTGAAATATAAAAAAGCCACCATAAGGTGGCTTTTTTATTGTGTTTATAAATTTTAGGCATAAAAAAACCGCTAAATGCGGCATCTTTTTTTACAGTATTGCTTTTGAGATAAATGGTCGGAGCAGTAGGATTCGAACCTACGACCCCCTGGTCCCAAACCAGGTGCACTACCAGGCTGTGCTATGCTCCGCTTTCAACTTTAAAAATTGGGGTGAATGATGGGATTCGAACCCACGACAACCGGAATCACAATCCGGGGCTCTACCAACTGAGCTACATCCACCATCATGTTCTTGCTTGTGAATAACCAATATAACGCATTTTAAATTACAGGCATAAAAAAACCGCTGTATGCGGTATCTTTTATCGACCGTTTTCTTTAAGAAAATGGTCGGAGCAGTAGGATTCGAACCTACGACCCCCTGGTCCCAAACCAGGTGCACTACCAGGCTGTGCTATGCTCCGAATTGGGGTGAATGATGGGATTCGAACCCACGACAACCGGAATCACAATCCGGGGCTCTACCAACTGAGCTACATCCACCATCACAACAAGTTTCAGATTCTAGTATCAGAACACCATTAAAATGGCGCGCCTGACAGGATTCGAACCTGTGACCATCCGCTTAGAAGGCGGATGCTCTATCCAACTGAGCTACAGGCGCATTACCGATGACATAGACTATCACGCGATTTTTGCCTTGAGAAATTGGTCGGAGCAGTAGGATTCGAACCTACGACCCCCTGGTCCCAAACCAGGTGCACTACCAGGCTGTGCTATGCTCCGTTTCATCTCAGCTTTCGCTGTATCGCATATCATGCGGTACGGTGTGCATTCTAGGCGTGACGTTGATTAACGTCAACACCTATCTTCAAAAAAACATAAAAAATCATTTCAAGCGATTATTTATCAAGCACTTTAATCATTTTTCAAGCAAAAATTAACGTTTTAAACTGGCACTGAAATTCAACATCCGATCTAAAGGCAATTTAGCACGCTCAGCCAATGCCGGATCTACAAAAATTTCCTGATCACCTTTTTGTAAAACTTCCAGAATGCCATCCAATTCATTCATCGCCATCCAAGGGCAATGCGCACATGAACGACATGTCGCTCCCTCACCTGCCGTCGGCGCTTCGATGAGAATTTTATTCGGTACAGCTTGCTGCATTTTATAAAAAATACCGCGATCTGTTGCCACGATTAAACGTTCGTGTGGCAAGCTTTGTGCAGCCTTGATCAATTGTGAAGTGCTACCGACGGCATCTGCAATATCCACTACAGATTCAGGTGATTCCGGATGTACCAAAACTGCTGCATCTGGATACAGCGCTTTCATATTGGCAATACCACGCGCACGGAATTCTTCATGAACAATACATGCCCCATCCCATAGCAACATGTCTGCACCAGTTTTCTTTTGAATATAACGACCGAGATGCTGATCGGGTGCCCAAATAATTTTTTCACCTAAACTATCTAAATGCTCAACAATTTCAACAGCACAGCTCGAGGTTACCACCCAATCTGCACGCGCTTTCACTGCCGCCGAGGTATTGGCATATACCACAACCGTATGGTCCGGATGTGCATCGCAAAATTTGGTAAATTCATCGACCGGACAGCCCAAATCAAGTGAGCATGTTGCTTCTAGGGTTGGCATCAGTACGGTTTTTTCAGGAGATAAAATCTTCGAGGTCTCCCCCATGAATTTCACCCCTGCAACTACCAACGTCGTTGCTTCATGATCCCGACCAAAACGTGCCATTTCAAGTGAATCCGAAACGCATCCACCGGTCAGTTCTGCTAGTTCCTGCACTTCAGGATCGCAGTAATAGTGTGCAACAAGGACAGCGTTACGCTTTTTGAGTTCCGCTTTAATTAATTCAAACTTTTCAAGCTTTGCAGCTTCCGTTAAGTGATGCTCTTTAACATCACCCAAACGATCCAAATGCGCTTGTACAATTGATTTTGCTTCATTTGCAATTAAGTTGTTTGCATTATTCATCACAACGTCTTCTCTATCCTTAATGCCTGCTACTACACAGGTGCTTCACAACTGACCCATAAATATGGCACTTGGCTATTTTTTACCGGTCATTAAAAAGTTCCACTTATAAAAAAGCCTCACAACGGAGGCTTTTCAAAAACATCAAATATCTTATGAACGGTAATCTGCGTTAATCTTGACATAGTCATACGACAGATCACAGGTATACACAGTATCTCGCGCACTGCCACGTCCTAAATCTACACGGATCGTGATCTCAGATTTCTCCATCTCTGCAGCCCCTGCTGCTTCGGTATAATCTGCTGCGGCACCACCGTCTTTACAGATTTGAACATCACCTAACCAGACCTGAATTTTTTCAACATCTAAGTTTGGCACACCTGCATAACCAATCGCTGCCAAAATACGGCCCCAGTTTGGATCTGATGCGAAGATTGCAGTTTTAACCAACGGTGAATGTGCAATGCTATAAGCAATATCACAACATTCTTGAGTATCTGCGCCGCCTTCTACCGCCACAGTAATAAACTTCGTCGCACCTTCACCATCACGGACAATGAGCTGTGCAAGACGTTTCATTACACGTGTTAACACGTCTAAAACAGCAGCATAACGTGAATCTGATTCTGAAGTAATTTCTACGCCACCAGCTTGGCCCGTTGCAATCAAAATACATGAGTCATTCGTTGAGGTATCACCATCCACCGTAATACGGTTAAACGACAGGTTAACTGTAGTTTTCAAAAGCTGTTGCACCAGCTCACGGCTAATGGGTGCATCAGTCGCCACATAACTCAACATGGTCGCCATATTTGGACGAATCATGCCTGCGCCTTTAGAAATACCTGTCATGGTATACAGGACGCCATCTAACTCAAATTGTTCAGATGCACCTTTAGGTGTGGTATCTGTGGTCATAATGCCCGTTGCCGCTTCCAACCAAGCGTCTTCTTGCAAACTGTCTAATGCCGGTTGCAAGCCTTGAACCAAACGATCAATAGGTAATTGCTCGCCAATTACACCCGTTGAAAAAGGAAGGACTTCTGTATTTTGAACACCAGCCAGTTCTGCCAGTTTCACACATGTCGCTTCAGCATTTGCCATGCCGATTTTGCCAGTACCTGCATTGGCATTTCCGGTGTTAATCACCAAATAACGTGGATTACCTGCTAATAAGTGCGCTTTCGAAATATGAACCGGCGCTGCACAAAATGCATTTTGAGTAAAAACGCCTGCGACATTAGAACCTTCAGCAAATTCAAAAATGACAAGGTCACGTCGGTTCTGATAGCGCACATACGCTTCAGCCGAACCGATTTTTACACCTTTCACCACATGCATCTGTGGCATAGATACGTCACCAACTGCCATTTTTCAACGTCCAACTATATGAGTTATAAAAAATACAGCTTAGTGCAAAATCTATAAAAAATCGAGCAGAAGCACGGTTTTGCTGTAATTTTATTGTGGATTTCTTTTGCACATAAAAAAACCAGTCTTTCGACTGGTCTTTATCGATGTTCGTCGTAAATTAGTTCCGCGCAAGCTGAGTTGCTTCATCAAGAAGCACTTGTTTCGCTTTTTGTTGACTCGCAGCAGAAAGGGCTGGGTTTTCAGCCACAATACGGTCAGCATTCGCCGCATTGGCTGCTGCAATTTTTGCAGTTTGCAATACGATTGGACGATTTGGATTGGCAAAGGTATAACGAATACCCGTACGCGGGCTTGCTACAGTCACTTGACCGTCAGTACCAATCTGTACTTGAGTTGTTGTTGGACCAACTGCTTGTTGAACTTTCTCTAAAGAAGTCGTCTGAGGAGCGTTTGCAAAGGCAAAAGTTGGCAAAGCCAAAGCAGCAATCATGAACGGTTTTAGTACTTTTTTCATTGTCTTTTCCGTCTTACGGTTATTGATAGAAACTAAATAACATTTAATCTACTGAACTGCAAATACTATTCAGGTCAGATCAGTAGTGTAAATAAAAAATCAGAGCGCGAAGGCTCTGATTTATTTGAAATTAAATAATGCTGTTTAGATTTTACCGTGACATTGTTTATATTTTAGACCTGAACCACATGGGCAAGGTGAGTTACGACTTTCTGGCGGAACAATCACTTGCTCTGCAGGTGTGTATTGCGCATCGATAACATCATTACCATTGGCTTCAGCCAACAAATTATCAAAGTCGTTGTGTGACAATTGAAGATTCATTGATTCAGCTTGAGCCTGTTTTTGAGCTTCCATTTCTGCAAGTTCTTCAGCTGTAGGCACATGAATACGAGATAAATCTGTCACGACATCTGACTTAATCACAGCAAGCATGTTTACAAATAAGTTAAAGGCTTCTTTTTTGTATTCTTGCTCAGGATTTTTCTGCGCATAACCACGTAAATGAATCCCCTGACGTAAGTAATCCATTGCTGCCAAATGCTCTTTCCAATGGCGGTCCAATGAATTCAACATAAAGTGACGTTCGAGCATTGCAGCCGTTTCGTCACCCATTTGCGTACGACGTGAACGGTAGTGCTGAAGAACTTCATCAGTAATACGTTCAACCAAAGCTTCTTCATCCAAACGACGATCTTGCTCTAACCACTGCGAAATTGGTAGTTCAATCGATAGATCTTCACGTAGCGCCTTTTCAAGACCTTCTATATCCCACTGATCGTGAATAGACTCAGGTGGAATATATATTTCGATCATGCCTTTAGTCACATCCTGAATCATCGTTTCGATGTAATCTTGTAAAGACGGTTCAACAAGAATTTCATCACGTTGCGAGTAAATAATCTTACGTTGTTCGTTGTTTACGTCATCGTATTTCAATAAATTTTTACGAATATCGAAGTTACGTGCTTCAACTTTACGTTGTGCATTTTCAATCGAGCGTGACACCATTTTATGCTCAATGGCTTCATCTTCTTTCAGACCCATGGCACGCATCATTGCAACTACGCGATCACCCGCGAAGATACGCATCAAGTCATCTTCAAGCGACAAGTAGAAACGTGATACACCTGGGTCACCTTGACGGCCCGCACGACCACGTAACTGGTTATCGATACGACGAGATTCATGACGTTCTGAACCAATGATGTGTAAACCACCAGAGTTCAGCACCATTTCATGATTTTGTTCCCACTCTGCTTTCAAACGTGCTTCATCTGCTTCAGTCGGCTCTTCAATCTTCGCCAGCAACGCTTTCCAGTTACCACCTAACAGAATATCAGTACCACGACCAGCCATGTTAGTCGCAATGGTTACTGCACGAGGTGAACCCGCTTGCGCAATAATATCTGCTTCACGCTCATGTTGTTTCGCATTGAGTACTTCATGTTGAATACCAGCTTCTTTCAGCTTATCTGATAAAATTTCAGAGGCTTCAATGGTTGCTGTACCAATCAGGATCGGTGCAACACCCGCTTCATGAACACGTTGAATTTCTTGAATGATGGCGTTGTATTTACCTTCACGATTTAAATAAATTAAATCGTTTTGGTCATTACGAATCATCGGGCGATGGGTTGGAATCAGTACAACATCCAAGCCATAAATTTCTTTCATCTCTGCAGCTTCAGTATCTGCAGTACCCGTCATCCCTGATAATTTTTTGTATAGACGGAAATAGTTCTGGAATGTAGTCGTTGCTAAAGTTTGGTTTTCAGGTTGAATTTCCAAACCTTCTTTTGCTTCCACTGCTTGATGCAAACCTTCTGACCAACGGCGACCCGGCATAGTACGACCAGTGTTTTCATCCACAATGATCACTTCACCTTCGTGGATGATGTAATGCACGTTGCGTTGATATAGGTAATGCGCACGAATGGCCGCAGAAACATGGTGTACCAAGTTTAAATTAGCAGATGAATATAAACTTTCACCTTCAGCAAGCAAGCCCATTTGAATCAATTCAGCTTCAACAGTTTCATAACCGACTTCGGTCATTTCTACAGAGCGCTGTTTTTCGTCAATCCAGAAGTGACCACCATCTGGTACCTTCTCTTCTTTTTGTGCATGAAGTTTTGGTGGAATGCTG
Organism: Acinetobacter sp. YH01010; assembly: GCF_013420775.1. Taxonomy (NCBI): domain Bacteria; kingdom Pseudomonadati; phylum Pseudomonadota; class Gammaproteobacteria; order Moraxellales; family Moraxellaceae; genus Acinetobacter; species Acinetobacter sp. YH01010. The sequence continues at coordinate 8,547 of NZ_VOYF01000011.1, forward strand.
TTAATTGCAGCATACAACTGAGATGAGTCTTCTGATTGACCAGAAATGATCAAAGGTGTACGCGCTTCATCAATCAGGATCGAATCGACCTCATCGATAATGGCATAGGCTAAGCTGCGCTGTTTTTTCTCAGCAGCAGAAAACACCATGTTGTCACGCAAGTAATCGAAACCGAATTCGTTGTTGGTACCGTAAGTAATGTCAGCACGATACGCTTGAGCTTTTTCAGTTGGGTCTTGCATTGAGTAAATAATCCCAATGCTTAAACCTAAAAATTCGAATAATGGACGGTTTAACTCAGCATCACGCTGTGCGAGATAGTCGTTCACCGTAATCACGTGAACACCTTCACCACTGATCGCATTGAGGTAACAAGCAAGCGTTCCCATGAGGGTTTTACCTTCACCGGTACGCATCTCTGCGATCTTACCTTCATGTAAAGTAATACCACCAATCAGCTGTACATCATAATGACGCATGCCCATGACACGCTTTGCAGCTTCACGACAAACAGCAAACGCTTCAGGTAATAATTTATCAAGGCTGTCGCCTTTTTTATAACGTTCTTTGAATTCTTCAGTTTTTGCAGATAAGTCTGCATCGCTTAGAACAGATATCGTCGGCTCGAGCGCATTAATCTTCTCTACGATTTTACGCATGCGTTTGAGTTCGCGCTCATTTTTGGTACCGAAGATTCCTCCGATCAGACTTGCCAACATGAATAGACTCTCTAAATCTTGCTTGTCAAATGAATATATTTTCTTAGTCGTTATTATGGTGCTAGAAATTCGAAGTACAAGGGTTTTGCACAAAAATCCCCTTAAATATTCTGCGCTCGGGTTCTAGCCCCGGAGACTTAAGGCAAGCTAATGTAACAAATTTTCTGCAGACAACATAGTGACTCTGTCGTGAGATATTTCGCATTTATCCCCCAATAAAACTGTTTTATATGAAATATATTCATAAAGAAATGAAAAAACACTATTTTTAATCATAAAAAAAATCCTTCATATTTATTTTCAAGTTAAACAAATTCAATAAATACGGGGATATTCCATGACGATTCGTTTAGGTGATACTGCACCAGACTTTACTCAAGACTCAAGCGAAGGCAGCATTCATTTTTATGACTTTTTAGGTGACAGTTGGGGCATTTTATTTTCGCATCCTGCCGATTACACCCCAGTCTGCACCACAGAACTTGGATTTACCGCAAAACTAAAAGATGAATTTAGCAAACGTGGTGTCAAGGCCATTGCCCTGTCTGTTGATGATGTTGAGTCGCATCATGGTTGGATTAACGACATTAATAATACTCAAAATACCACGGTCAACTTCCCGATCATTGCAGACAAAGACAGTAAAGTGTCCACCCTTTATGATTTCATTCACCCCAATGCCAGCGAAACATTAACTGTTCGCTCTTTGGTGATCATCGATCCAAATAAAAAAGTCCGTTTAATCATTACTTATCCTGCATCTACAGGGCGTAACTTCCATGAAATTTTACGTGTCATTGACTCTTTGCAACTGACAGACAACCATAAAGTTGCAACACCGGCCAACTGGCAACAAGGTGAAGATGTTGTGATTGTGCCGTCATTAAAAGATGAAGAGGAAATCAAACAACGCTTTCCTCAAGGATATAACGCAGTTACGCCTTACCTTCGTTTAACGCCTCAACCTAAGTGAGGATAAAACGGAGCATTACGTTGTCCGAGCGCAAGATAAGAAGCTCTGCTGTGAGTGACCAAAGCGAAGGTACAAATTTAACTATTTTTAAGCGCAGCACCTAAGCAAACTAAGTATCATAACCATAGTTAATATAGTTTTCCCCCTTCAGAACGAATGACGAGCCCGTTCTGGCATTCTCCAACCTGCTCATCTCCGGATGAGCTTTTTTTGATTACAAATTCCTCTCAGGGATTAGATTGGTTAAACATCACAATTCCGTTATAACTAATAAAAACTTGAAAATAACAAACCGTGATTCATCAAATTCATCATTTACATTGTGGTAGTTTTTGTCCAACGTGTGCCCCTTTATTTGGACAGAAAGGCTTTCGCGCACATTTGGTCTGTCATTGCCTGCTCATTGAAACCGATAAAGGGCTCGTCTTAGTCGATACAGGACTGGGCTTACAAGATTATTTACATCCACAAAATCGTTTAGGTCGGTTTATTTCACGCACAGCGCAGATCAAATTTAATCCGCAACTGAGTGCGACTCATCAAATTCAAAAATTAGGCTTTAAGGCTCAAGATGTTCAACACATTTTGTTGTCACACTTAGATTTTGATCATGCTGGCGGGATCTCTGATTTTCCGCAGGCGACCGTGCATGTCTTAGCCAGTGAATATAATGCCACTCAAAACCTTCATAGCTTAAAATCACGACTGCGCTATCGACCACAGCAATTCCAACTGCATCGTTATTGGAATTTTATCGAAAGCATCGGGACGCAAGCATGGTTTAACTTAGAGCACACTGCCGGTCTATCTATTTTTCAAGATGACATTTTAATGCTCCCGCTTTTGGGACATACCGCGGGTCATGCCGGTATTGCAATAAAAAATAACCATCGCTGGTTGTTATATTGTGGCGATGCTTATTACTCACATCATCAATTAAATCCAAATTTTCATTCGCGGGCCTTAAATCAGCTTGAACGTTTATTTGCCACCGACAATACACAGCGACTGCACACACTTCATAAGATTCAGCAGTTAGCGCAGCATCCGGACATCGATCTCATCTGTGCACATGACCCATTCGAATTCGCTCGCTATCAGAATACAAGCTATGACCGCTAAAATCCTACCAATGATCCTACTCAGTGTTAGCTTCAGCTTCACGGGTTGCATGACATCAAATCCATTACCGTTAAATGAACGTCCTCAGCATTGGGGCAAAGTCGTTCATCAACAGCATAATTTTTATCAAATCAGCCCAACAGTATTTCGCAGTGAACAACCTGATGCAGATCTCGCCCCTGTTCTACGAGAACAGCACATCGATGTGATCATAAATTTACGTTCACGGCACCATAACCCAGAACGCTTAAAAAATACTATTGATACACAAAAGATTAAATTTGCACATATTCCGATACACACGTGGCAAATCGATCGTGAAGATTTACTGGCGGTGATGAAAACCATAAAAGAAGCTGAACAACAGCAGCAAAAAGTATTAATCCATTGCTACCACGGCTCAGACCGTACAGGAGCGAGTGTGGCCATGTACCGTATTATTTTTCAGCATTGGTCCATTGAGGAAGCAAAACGTGAAATGAAACAAGGTGGTTATGGCTTCCACCCTATTTGGAAAAATATCGACCGATTATTCAGCCCTGAAAATGTAAAATGGATTCAGCAGCAACTACTGAATCCATCTTATTAAAGGTCATTCCTCAAATAAACTTAGCGTTTATCGAGTGGTACCCAATCAATCACCCACGCCGATTTCATATTCAAACTTGCATCTGAATTGATCTTTTTACGTGTTGCGTCCGCAGCATCACGGTCCTTCGAAGGGCCGACCATAATACGAATGCCTTTAGATGTAGGACTCTTCGTCACTTTATAGCCTTTTGCACGTAATTTTGCAGCAACAGCATCTGCATTGGCTTCATTAGCAGCCAGTGCAACTTGCACCATCCATTGCTTATCGCCATTTTCCAACAGATCACGTGCTTTTTCAGCTTCAGCTTTTTTCTTGGCTTCTGCTTTACGCTTTTCTTCTGCCTTATGTTTTTCTTCGGCTTTACGCTTTTCTTCAGCTTGTTGCTTCGCTTCGGCTGCTTTCTTATCTGCTGCTTTTTTCTCAGCTTCAGCATGTGCTTTACGTTCAGCTTCTTTTTGAGCATCCGCTTTACGTTTTGCTTCGGCTTTTTGTTTATCTGCTGCGATACGTGCCTGATCAGCCTTTTGCTGCGCCGACTGAGTCTCTAACTTTTTTTGAGCCGCCAACTTATCCTCAGCTAAACGCTTTTGCTTTGCTTTTTCATCTTCAACCAATTCGGGAGGAATATTATCCGAACTTTGTTGAGCTGAACGATGTGCGTTTAAAGCCGCATATTCTTCTGCTGCTTTACGTGCTGCATCAGCCTCCGCTTGTTGTTGCATCGCTAAAAATTCTGCTGCACGTGCTTCTTGCTCCGCAACCGATTTTTCACGGGTACGTCGTTGTTCTTCGAGCAAACGCTTTTCAGTTTCAACATCAACAGTCAATGATGACATTTTACCCGCACCCTGACCTTGTTGCTCAACTTGAGCCATTTCAGGGGTTTGGCTTTGATTTTGATGTATTTCTTCTTTGCCTTTAAGTAAAAGTGCGGCCAGCAGTACACCACCACCTAATAAAACAACACCACCCATCCAGCGTTGTTTGTTATTCATTGACATTCTTCCAGATACTCCCATACCGCTTCTAAGGTATGAAATGAACCACATACCAGAATCAGCTGATTATTCTTTGTTTCTTCCAGCGCGGACTTAAAAGCTAATTGCACATTGTCATAATGTTCTACGACTTGATGCTGCAGTGCGCTATCCAATTGTGTGATAGATGCCGCACGTGGCACATTTAATTGTGCAATTTTCCACATTCTTACCGTATCTTTCAATAAGTTAACGACAGAATTTATGTCTTTATCAGTCAGCATGGAGAAAACGCTGATCACTTCTGTGTATTGTTTATTGTACTGGAGGAAATTTCGCAATTGCTTTAACAAAAATTCAACACCATGCGGGTTATGTCCCGCATCGAAAATCACCGTTTTTCCTGCAATTTCTCTAACTTCAAAACGACCTTGTAACTTGGCATTGATAATCCCCTGAGCGATCGACTGCTGAGAGACCACCAAACCACTGGCCAAGATTGCCGCTACAGCCGTAGAGATATTTTCGAGCGCCAAAGAACCCACGGGTAGTTTTAAAGTTGTACCTGATGAAGCAAACATCCAAGATTGTCCGTCATCACTGTACTGATAAAAATAATCACGATTGAGTACATGTAAAGCGGCTTGGCAATCTTCTGCTTTTTGACGAATGGCTTCAGGCAAAACTTGCTGCCCACCAAAAATTACGGGAATATTTGGACGAATAATTCCTGCTTTCTCAAAAGCAATTTTTTCAATGGTGTCGCCCAACCAATCGGTATGGTCTAAACCAATATTGGTAATCACTGCAACATCTGGATCGACGACATTGACCACATCAAGTCGACCACCGAGACCTACTTCAAGTACCCATACATCGCAATGTTGCTGTTTAAAAATAACAAAAGCGGCCAAAGTGGTCGCTTCAAAAAAAGATAAACTTAATTCACATTCACGACGCGCCTGATCAACAGCTACAAAAGCATCAATCAGGGTTTTGTCAGCCACTTCAACACCTTGAAGCTTTACACGTTCATTGAATCGATAGATATGCGGTGATTGGTAGAGCCCCACGTTATACCCTTGGGCATTTAAAATTGCAGCCAAAGTGGTCGTGGTTGAACCTTTACCGTTTGTTCCCGCGACCGTCAGCACTTTCGCATCAGGCTGGGTTACACCTAGTCGTTCCGCAACAGGAATTACCCGCTCCAGTCCTAAATCAATACCCGTAACATGAACATGGCTCCAATAATCGAGCCATGTGTTTAAAGAATCAGTTGCAAGTGGTGCTGTGTTCAAGGCAAGTTCATCAATTTCGCTACAATACGATAAACTGTATCACGTAATGCATGACGGTGGACAATTTGATCGACTACACCATGATCAAGCAAGTATTCTGCACGTTGGAACGGTTCTTCCAATTTTTCACGTACAGTTTGCTCAATCACACGCTTACCAGCAAAACCAATCATGGCTTTCGGTTCAGCCAAGTGAACATCACCGAGCATTGCCAATGATGCAGTCACACCACCATAGACTGGATGTGTCAGCACCACTAGATAAGGCAAGCCAGCATCTTTCATTTTTTGGATGGCAGCAGAAGTACGCGCCATTTGCATGAGTGACAACATGCCTTCTTGCATACGTGCACCGCCAGAGGCAGCGAAGCAAATAAGCGGTTGTTTTGCTTTAATCGCAAGTTCAGCCGCTTGAACAAAACGGTCACCAACCACAGTGCCCATTGAACCGCCCATGAAATCAAATTCAAATGCGGTTGCAATCATTGGAATGCCTTTCAGCGTTCCTTGCATCACCACTAAAGCTTCTGTTTCACCGGTTTTCTTCTGCGCTTCAGACATACGGTCTGGATACGCTTTGCTATCTACAAATTTAAGTGGATCTTTGGCTTTAAATTCTTGACCCAATTCTTTTTGTACTTGGTCAAAGAACCAGTTCAAACGATCACGCGCTTTCATTCGCAAGTGTTCATCACACTGCGGACAAACGTAGGCATTAAATGACATTGCAGTACGAGTCACAAGTGCATGACACTCAGGACATTCAATCGTCGGCTCAGTAAATGTCGCCTTTAATGCTTGCTGTTCATCAGGTACATGAATACCTGGTACCGCACGCTCTGTCCATGGCGTAGATGCGCTCAGAATTTTGCCTGTTTTTGCGTCTTGACTCATACTAACTCATCGAGCGCAGCTCGAAGCTCCTTCACTTTATTCACTGTTTCGATTACAGCTTGTTCTGGCGCTAAGTTTGCAAATTGTTTAACAAAAGCACTACCTACAATCACCGCATCTGCAGCCACACCCATGGCTTTCGCCGATGCTGCATCACTAATACCAAAGCCAACGCCGACAGGTACCTGAGTATACGATTTGATTTTTTGAATACGTGCCGCAGCTTCAGCAACGTCTAAAGTCGCTGCACCTGTCACACCTTTCAAAGAAACATAGTAGATAAATCCACTGGCTTGTTTCACTACATGCTGAATACGTTCGTCAGTGGATGTTGGCGCAAGTAAGAAGATTTGATCCATGTCGTATTTTTTCAATACTGCATCTAGATCTTTTGCTTCTTCTGGTGGAAGGTCCACCAAGAGCACGCCATCTACACCGCATTCATGTGCATAGGCAACAAACTTTTCATAGCCGATTACTTCAACGGGGTTTAAATAGCCCATCAGTACCACGGGTGTTTGTGAATCGTTTTTACGGAACTCTTTCACCATGTTCAAGGCATCTAGAGTATTGGTTCCCCCAGCAAGCGCACGCTCAGCAGCAAGTGCAATAACAGGACCATCCGCCATTGGGTCTGAAAATGGAAGACCCAATTCGATCACATCTACACCTGCCTCAACCATTTGATGTAACAAAGGTACCGTTACTTGTGGATGAGGGTCACCAGCCATAACATAAGAAACCAAGGCCTTACGCTGTTGAGATTTAAGCGTTCCAAATCGAGTGGCTAAACGTGACATAGGGTTATACTTTCCTTGAATGAATCAAAACTATGATGTGGGTTTTGTCGAAATACAAGACATCGCATTGTAACGCTATTTTTTACCCATTGAACAGGGTATACAATCCTCAGTCGGCATTTCTCATGCAAACATAATTTTCCAGAACAACCCGAAAGCATCATTTACCGATATTTCAGTTTTTTTCACAATGATCAAAGATGCCTAATTTTAGGATCTGGCAAAATTATAAGGTTTTAGATTAACTTAATTTTATCATCAAAAAAATGTTAAAAATAAAAGGCTTAGCATTTACATTTTAATTTTCCTTAAATTGCAAAACCTGCTTTATACTAGCCGCATACTTTTATTTTTTTATCTCCTATGTCCTCCGATTCACAAGTGAAAGTGCCTGCTCGGGCATTTGCACTGCTCCCGCTTATTGTTTTTCTGACCATTTTTTTGGGCAGTGGTATTTACCATTCCATCATTGGAACTGAGTTTGCGTTCTATCAAGTGAAAGCCCCAGTCGCTGCTCTTCCTGCAATTGTATTGGCAATTTTGCTCTATCGCGGCAAGATAAATGACGCGATTGATACATTTATGAAAGGTGCTAGCCACCCGAATTTGATCTTAATGTTCATGGTCTTTATGCTCGCTGGTGCTTTTGCCAGTGTCAGCAGTGCCATCGGTAGTGTCGATGCAACAGTGCAGTTGGGACTATCGATGATTGCGCCTGAGTTCGTGCTGCCCATGCTGTTTATTATTGCGGCCTTTATTGCCACAGCGATGGGAACCTCCATGGGCACTATTGCAGCCTGTGCACCAATTGCCTTTGGTTTTACTCAAGTCACCGAAATTGAAGTGGTGTATGCCATTGGTGCTGTGGTCGGCGGTGCTATGTTTGGTGATAATCTGTCGATGATTTCAGATACCACCATTGCTGCAACGAACAGTCAAAAAGTTCAGCTTCGCGATAAATTTAGAGTCAATGTTTGGATTGCTGTTCCTGCATCGATCGTTAGCATTTGTATCTATTTAATTATGAGTCAAGGTTCACAAGCGATTGAACACAAAGCTTATAATGCGTGGCTAATCCTGCCGTATTTAGCCGTATTTATTTTGGCCTTTTCACGTTTGCACGTGCTTGCTGTGCTGACTATTGGTGTCTTACTGTCTGGTTTGATTGGTTTGGTGATTCAACCTGAATTTAATTTTTTAAGCTTAAATAATTCTATTTATGAGGGCTTTACCGGCATGTTTGAAGTTGCCCTGCTTTCTATTTTCTTAGGTGGTATTTCTGCCATTATGCAAAAAGAAGGCGGTTTAGAGTGGCTGATTCAACGTATTTACAGCATTACACGCTGCTTTAAAGTTGGTGCTGAACGCGCAGGTGAAATTGGTATCAGTTTCTTGGTGATTTTCTCTAACCTATTTGTAGCAAACAACACTGTCGCAATTATTTTATCTGGTGACATGGCACGTGAAGTCGCCAAAGAATATGGTGTAGACCCTAAACGTGCTGCTGCGCTCTTGGATATTTTCTCTTGCGTAGTCCAAGGTCTCATTCCTTATGGTGCACAGCTGTTACTGGCTTGTTCGATCGCAAAACTTTCGCCTGTGGAACTGATTGGTAGTGTGTATTACTGTTGGGTCTTGGCAATCTTTGCCATCCTTGCCATTTTACTTCGGTATCCAAAATTAAAAGCTGCGGCATAAGCTTGGCTTTAAAGAAAAGCGGTCGTTTGACCGCTTTTTTTAATGTTGTTTAAAAGGCTTTTCTTAACGAGCAATCTGCAAGTTTTATTCTAATCTCAAGGCTTTTTTTCGCGCTAATAATGTCTCTCCGCTATATGCCTTAAAAGCACGTGCCAAAGCAGACTGATCTGAATAACCTAGCTGTAAAGCGATATCTGTCAAATGGGTTTGTTGTGAAAGTAGATATTCACAGCGTTTCATCCGTTCAAGCTCCAAAAGCCGTTTAAACGAGGTGTCTTTCTCCTGTAACTGTCGTTGCAAGGTTCTGACTGACAGATGTAACTCCTCTGCTAACCACTCTATTTTAGGGGCTTGCTGTTTTCGTTTGAGATGATCAGCGATGCATTGTTGCATCTGTTGAATTGGATCGGCATGTTGCGGACGAGCGGCGATCGCCTCTTCGGCTTGGCGTAATAACAATTGCATCAGTGACGGATCAGCAAGTTCTGACTTTAAATCCAAACTGTCTGCATGAATCACAAATGAATATTTAAGGGTCGAAAATTCCATTTGGCAGCCATAAAATTTTTCATAGTGATAACGAGCCATCCGCGCTGCATGGGCAAAATGAATGCGGAGTAACTTTAAAGAATCTGGAAAAATTTGCTTGGCCAAATGTGCCATACAGGCCATGGTCAATTCATTCACCAAAGCATATTCATCATCATGCTGTGGCCAAGAAAGTATAATTTGATGATCTTGATGGCTCATATTCATCGGCACAATTTGCGCCCCATCAATCACCAAACGACTAAACCGCATCACATATTGCAAAGCATCTGCAACACTATTACTCAGTGTCGCCATATAACCTAACACCCCAAAATGCTCCGCACGAATATACTTGGCCATTTCAAAGACCAATTGCGGACAATCCAGATGCTGCTGAGTTAGTTGCATGATGCTGTTAAAAAAAGAATTCGGCGATTGAGAGTCGATCGGCAAAGACAGCACATGCTGAATTTGCGCAGCATACGGCGCAATCCATTCGAGCTGTGTATAGTTTAATTCACGCTCAATTAAGACCATATTCCACAGTTGGAAATAACCATTTGGGATCTGAATTTCAGCCATCTCGCCCCTCTTTCTGACCTGCCAATTCTGACATTTTATATTTTCATCATGGCGTAAAATGTATAAAAATTGGCAATATCTGTCAAAACAAAGTGCAATTTCTCCGACATACTGCAATCAATACGACTCGCACAGAAAAAATATCATGAATGCTATCGTCAAATATCAAGTCGAACCCATTGTTCGCACAAAGCTAAATTTTAAGTTGGAAGAAATTCCGCGCTATTGGTTTGGCGGAGACCCATTTTTAACACGTATGTTTGATGCCTTGAGCCTGACCTTTCCTGATGGCGAGCGCTATTTTATTGAATCTGTACGTCTGTTCCGCAGTCAAATTCAAGACCCTGATTTACAGCAACGTGTCGCTGACTTTATTCGTCAAGAAGCGCAGCACGGTATGGCGCATGACAAAATGAATATGTTGATGAAACAACAAGGCATGCCTGTCGATGCGTTCATTAAACGTCTGAATAAAATTTTTAAATTTGAACTGAGCAAGCGCTCACCAGAATACAACATTGCCATGACGGCTTCCGCCGAGCACTTGACTGCGCTGATGGCTGAAACCTTTTGTAGCCAAAAGTCCGTACTAGAATCTGCGCATCCTTATGTCCGTGCATTATTTATTTGGCATGCGATAGAAGAAATGGAACATCGCGATGTAGCTTTTGATGTGATGAAAGATGTGGCTAAGGTCGATGAAAATTTAAAGAAATTTACTTTGGTCTGGACTAGTGGATTGATGCTCGGCTTTACCTTATACCGTGCCAATGTGATGCTGAAACATGACGGCTTCAGTTTCACTGAACGTTTAAAATTAAATATGAAAGGCTTACCGTGGTTCTTTGGTAAAAATGGCACCCTCACCCGAATGAGCAAGCCATATCGAGATTGGTTTAAAAAAGACTTCCATCCGAGTCAGCATCCCATTGTGCAAAATTATGATCTTTGGTTAAAAACTTATGAAGAAACCAATGATCCAATTCAAGCTGCAGAAGTGTTTTGGCAAGCTGCAAAATAAAAATTGAATAAAAAAAGCCGCATCGATTGCGGCTTTTTTATAGGCTTAGACTTACCATTTTGCATAGTGCTGCTCAAGTAAACCATATTCATTTAAGAATACTATTTCTTCGCCATCACGTTGAATTGTACCGCTAATTTTTGCCTGCCATTGACTGAACTGACTACCGACCAATCTTAAATTCAGGTTTTCATAGCGCCGCCAACCTGTGCTGACGATCAAATTTAAGCTGTTGTCTAATGAGCTAATATTCCATTGATTATCGCCTTGTTGCTGAAACAGCACATCAGACATGGCATACAGATGTCCATTGACCCACAGACAATTTTCATTACCAAAGCTTTCATTTACCCCAGAGGCAAGATTGATCCCAACGCGTCGATTTTGACTGTCCCAAAAGTTACACGATAACCAAAACCATGCGGTTTCAGGACGAAGAAAACCACAGGTATCATCTAAAGACACCAATGTCCGGTCATGGAATTGAATGGTCTTGCCTTGCTTATTGATAAAAAAACCTTCACAGCCTAACGTCGTCAATTTTTGAGTATAGGTCCAACCATTAATTCCTGTAGGGCTACACATACTCAGCGGATCAGTCCCCGCACAAAACACTCGAGCGCTCAGTTTGAGTTCGCCATGTTTTGACATTTGAATGTATCGCACACCATTGGCATGCTGAATGTCCAGTTGAATCCCTGACTTAATAAAATGACTTTGATTAAATAAAGGTTGTTCATCTAAAACGGTATTACGTGACAGGAAATTAATCGAATTCCATTCCAACACTTCATTCGTAATATGATCATACACATAGACAAAACCGTGCCCCGCCCACGCGATATCGGCGATCGCTAGACCAATCGTATAATGTTCATGCTGAATACAACAAAATTTAAATTTTTTATATTTTAAACGCTTACGCCAACCTTGAAGTCGTTTTCCATACGGTGTCTTATATTCATACTTACTTAAATCGATGCGATTGGGAAGTTCACTAAAACGCCCATAATGCGGCTGTCCATTCGGCCGTATTAAATCCATATACGCCATTCCATTGAGGTTTAAGGTCTAAATCCTGAATGTTATTATGCCTATTATTTAACGCCTGAAAAGACAATCCATCTGATTTCAGGCGAATATCACAAAAAAATATAAAAGCTGACATTTCAGCTCTTAATCATCACAAATGTTCATTTATTAAGATGTAATCATTTTTCCATGAATTTTGCTGGCTATGCGGCGTTTCAACCAATTCGATATAGCGCCCATACACATGATCAATCGCAATACAATCATCAACATCTAGGGTTCGGTCGGTATGCTGTTTTTGCCAATGTGACTCAAAAAAAGCCTTGCCTCGTTGTTTTGCAACGCTGGCATTTTGTCCTGTCACCAAAACATAACGATGTAATTCACCAAATTCGCGGGCATCATATCCCCCGAGATTAATCAGCCATAATTTTTCATCTTCAGCTCGGGGCGCGGCATCACAAAATTGGATACGATAATGCCGATTTTCAGTGCTGACTGTATGTACCTGTGCCCAAGCATCAATATGTAAGCCTTTTTGCTCACCAAACCATGCCGTTCTCAGTTGTGGATAAACCTCTTCTAATGCGTTACCCACTGCAAGAATGACATCATGCACTTCGATATTTGCTCTTGGATGGCGTCCGCCGAGCATCACCATAAATAAACTGGACACAATCTCCCCCTATTTTTGACTTCAACTGCCCACATAGGGCTGAAGTAATTTCAACAAAATCACGCCGCCTAAAGAGAGTACTGCATTGTTGACGAAATGAATGAGTAAGACATGCCAAATGTTACGCGTCCACAAATAGATGAGGTTGAGAAATAGGCCTGCCGCCATAAAACTGATGGTCGCAATCAAATCGCCATCAAAATTATGATAATGAATCAAGCCAAATAAAATTGAGTTCAGTAATACCAATATCAATCGCCACAGCCAAGGCTGTATAAATAGCTTTTGTAGCAAGGTATAGCGGAAAATAATATCTTCGAGCAATGCGGTAAATAATGGCCCAAGGCTGATGATCAGCAAGCTAAAAAACGCAATCGTATTGGGATCAATGGTCGATTCTTTTTCAATGTTCTCACCAACGGGCAACAGACTGCGTGTAAAAGAAATCACTACTTGTAAAGCGACTGCACCAACAACCACCAACAGACTTGAGCGCCAAAAGGCCTGCTTATACTTTTGCCAGTGCGTATATAGCATCGTTTTATAGAGCCAACACACGGCAATAAATAAAATACCGCGAAAGATCGAATCACCCAAAGCGACCTGAGCTGAAACACCAAAAAATTGGTCTAAGACATAACTGTTGAGCAAGATCAGCGGAAGAATACACAGCGCAAAAGTATCACGCCATTGCCAAGAAATATGGGTTGGAAAGGATTCTGCACGAACCAATTGGGTAAATGTCATTGTTATAAAGTCTTTCTAAAGCAATAAAATTTCCACAGTATTGTGATTTATTTCACACTTTTATTCTGCATCTATTTTATAGTGATTTGCCTCAATAAAATTTTCAGCAAGAAAAAATCGCGCGGAATTACTTCTGCGCGATTTTTTTAATCCTCCCCTTGCGGATTCAGAATACATTCTGAAATCCTCACCTTTAACAAAGGAGGGCTTTTCCCCTCTTTATTAAAGAGGGGTTGGGGGAGATTTTACATCTCAACCATTTCCACGCCATCAATACGGGCAACGGTCATTAAGTCTTTATCGCCACGACCTGATACAGTCGCAATGATGATTTGGTCTTTGTCCATCGTCGGTGCAAGTTTCGTGACATAAGCCATCGCATGTGAACTTTCTAACGCAGGGATAATACCTTCAATATGTGTTAAGTCGCGGAAGCCTTGTAGCGCTTCAGTGTCATTGATTGGCACATAGTTCACACGGTGCATATCTTTCAAGAAACTGTGTTCTGGGCCTACACCTGGGTAGTCCAAACCGGCAGAAATTGAATGTGTTTCAATGATCTGACCTTGATCATCCGACATCAAGTAAGTACGGTTGCCGTGAAGTACACCGACATGACCTGCGTTGAGTGGTGCAGAGTGCTTGCCTGTTTCAATGCCATAGCCTGCAGCTTCGACACCGTACATTTTCACGTCTTCATCATTTAAGAATGGATAGAACAAGCCCATCGCATTTGAGCCGCCGCCCACACATGCAACTAAAGCATCTGGTAAACGGCCTGCTTGTTCCTGAATTTGTTTACGCGCTTCACGACCAATGATTGATTGGAAATCACGAACCAATTGTGGATATGGGTGTGGACCTGCAACTGTACCAATCACGTAATAAGTTGAATCAACATTGGTGACCCAATCACGCATCGCTTCGTTCATGGCATCTTTCAATGTTTTTGAACCGCTTTCCACAGGTACAACCGTTGCGCCAAGTAAACGCATACGGTATACGTTCATGGCTTGACGTTTAACATCTTCTGCGCCCATGAACACCACGCATTCAAGGCCTAAACGCGCTGCAATCGTTGCAGTTGCTACACCGTGCTGACCTGCGCCTGTTTCGGCAATAATACGTTTTTTACCTGAAAGCTTAGCCAGTAAAGCCTGACCAATGGTGTTATTCACTTTATGTGAACCTGTATGGTTCAGGTCTTCACGTTTTAAGTAAATTTGCGCACCACCCAACTCTTTCGACCATCGCTCAGCATAATACAAAGGACTTGGACGACCGACGTAATACGCCAAGTCACGGTCGAATTCTGCCAAAAACTGTGCATCATCTTTCATGCGGAAATAGAGTTTTTCTAAGTCCTCAAGTGCTGCCATAAGAGTTTCTGACACAAAACGCCCGCCATGAATACCAAAATGCCCTTGTGCGTCTGGGAATTGGGTATAGTCGATTTTATTTTGCTGATCCACGAAGGACTCCTTGCATAAAGCGTTCTATGAGTTGTTGGTCTTTAATACCTTTACTTGATTCTACACCACCGCTCACATCTACGGCATAAGCGCCTGTGGTTTGAATCGCATCTTCAATATTGTCAGGCTTTAAACCGCCCGCCAAAATTAAAGGAATATCGAGTTTTGGGAACTGTGCCCAGTCAAAGCTATGCCCTGTACCGCCTTTCAGCTCTGGATGCCATGCATCTAATAGTACGGCACTTGCCCCTGCTTCTTGAAAGGCTTGAATCTCGCTAATCACATCTAAATCAGGCTTGACCTGAATGGCTTTGTACCAGCGGCGTCCAACGGTATGCGCAATTGTTTGGCACTGTTCAGGGCTTTCATCGCCATGAAATTGCAGGATATCTACAGGTGAAATTTTTAAAATATCCTGTATGTCTGTAGCTGATGCATTCACGAATAAACCCACGGTCTGCACATACGGCGGCACATGCTGAATCAGCTCAGCGGCCTGCACTGCCGTTACACTGCGCGGGCTGGGCGCAAAGAATACAAATCCTATCGCATCTGCACCAGCTTGGACGACAGACTGAATATCTTGAGTACGTGTAATTCCGCAGATTTTGGCACGGGTTCGCATGTTGTTTTGGCTCTGACTCCGCCCTATTCATAGCCTATCTATGAATATAAAGGCGAATCATTGTAATGCAATTTTCATGCATTGCGTGGATTTTCAGCATGATTACTGCGCAAAAATAAAAAGCCCTGAATGTTCAGGGCTTTTTGAATTATTGAATCGATTATTTCATCGCATAACGTAAAGTTACCCAAGCAGTACGGCCATCTTGGTTATATAAAGTGCTATTGCTGTAGTTTGTCGAATATTCTTTATCAAACATATTGGCAAGCTTGGCTTGAACACTGAATTCAGGCGTGGCTTGATAAGTTACTCGCGTATCCACTGTGGCAAAAGAGCCCAATTCAGCAGTATTTGCAGCATTGGTATAACGCTTATCTTCGGCATGAACTGAAGCACCGACAGTCCACTTATCCATTGTATAATCTGCTGAAGCATTAAAGATTTGCTTTGGTTTTAAAAACAACTGCTTGCCATGAAGTCCTGCTGTCTCGTTTTCAGGCTCTTGATAGGTATAATTGATATTCCAAAGAAAATTATTCAACTGCTGAGTAAGTGATAGTTCAGCGCCTTTAATTTTGGCTTTATCTATATTGCTTGGAACATAGTTCCCCGATGCATTTGGTGCCCATGCGATCATGTTTTCAATTTCATTATGGAAAGCGTTTAGCTCCCATTGAACATTGCTGACCACGCCCTTGAAACCAACTTCATAGTTTTCAGATTCCTCTGGAACCAATGTCGGGCTTTCACTTCCTGGCCAATACAAATCGTTGAATGTTGGGGCTTTGAATGCGGTGCCATAGCTGACATAAGTTTGTATGGCATCATTGAAGCGATATCCTAAAGTTGCGCTTCCAGTCGTATGATTACCAAACTGCTCGTTATCTTCCTGACGGACTGCACCTTGCACATCGAAGTTACCAAATGAACCTAGATATTGCGCAAAATAAGCTTTGTTATCACGCTCTTTAACAGCATAAGCTTTAGTACCTGAGACTTCATCATTCTGATAATCAAAGCCAAGCATCAATGTATTTTGCTGATTAAAGTTCAATGTATTCAGCCAAGATAAGCTGTCCCGCTGAGTGTTGATCACTGATGGATAGCCATCTCGGCTATCTAACTTGTCTTCAGAGCGACCTAACTTTAATCCTGTAGTCCACACATCAAATGGCTTGTAGGTAGCACCAATGCTGTAAACATTTTGCTCGATTTTACTATGCACATTTTTTGCATCAATATAAGGAGAACCCCAGTCATCCCTATTATCATATTCATTTTCACCATCAACAACTAAAACACTTGCATCAATATCAAACTGATCATTGAATTTATGCCCCATACGTAAAGATGCTGACTTGTTTTCATAGCCATCTTTATCAAGGTCATAAGGCTCCGCAATATTTGTCGCATCAATGCCTTGAGTTTTTGTTCCTGCAACATTCAGTGTTGCCCAAGTATCATTTTGGCGAATATTTAAACCAACATTCCCTTGATACGTTTCATGCGAACCATAGGTAAAAGATGCAAATGGTTTTATGCCGTTTTGCGTGCCTTTACGGGTAAAGATTTGAATTACACCGCCAATCGCTTCTGAACCATACAAGCTAGAACGCGGACCACGCAGAACTTCGACACGCTCAATCTGATCAATTGGGAAGTGTTCAAAAGCCGTTTCACCAAGCGTTGCTGAACCTACCTTTTGACCATCCACCAAGACCAATGCATGGCGATTACCCGTACCGCGAATTGAAACACTGGTAACTTTACCTAAACCGCCAGTATTGCTATACGTGACGCCCGGCACAGTACGTAATAAGTCTTGTAATGAATTAAATTGCTTACGTTCAATTTCTTCACGGCTAATCACGGTCACTGCTGCCAAAGTTTTTTGTGAGTCTTGCTCAACAATATTGGCAACGGTGTTGGTAATGACTGGAAGTTGATGAACTTGGTCTTCTGCCATGGCCGCAGAAAGTGGAGATAAAACAAAAAGCGACCCGATAAGAGTCTTAGAGAAAGAATGCATGCTGTATTCCCCGATCGCACCGCCCGTGCGAAATAAAAGTTGGATAACGCGAGGCGGTTTTGGGGTAAGACAAGGCTTGCCATTTTTCAGACAAAAGCATGCAATCCCGCTATAACGCCCGCCGCATTATGAATAGGTCTGCATCAGGCCGGTCTCCGGACTTACGTTATGAATAACGATTCACCGTTGCGGGGGCAGTGTCAGATAACAACAGCTCTATACTGCTGGACTGACTTCCCAGTTTCACTTCTCAATTAAGAAAGCACCTGAAGCGCAGGCAGATTAATTTCTGCTCCACAGCAAGTCAAGCTGTATATGTACCTATCTTCAAATACCCCATAGTTTCGATTGTTCGAATAATCGGAGTTCACTATACTTAAGCCATTCACAACAGTTGGCATGGGAAGTTTCCACAACACTGCCCCCGCAACGGTGCGCAAAAGTAAATTTGCCAGTCCGATACCTGCTCACTGTGTTCTATCACTCAATCATTTACGTGGGGTAAATGTATGGAGCATCGCATGTCAACTTTAGCTCGCCCTACAGCACTCGCTACAGGCATTGCTGCCGCTTGGGCTTTTTCTACATCTTGTTTTGCAAATGAATCGCGCATTGCTCAACCAACAATGGATACCATTGTGGTGACTGCAACACGCTCACAAGAAAAATTAGAAAATGTGCCAGCACGTATTTCCATTATTGATGAGTCGCTCATAGATCAATCACCAATTGCATCATTTCCACATTTATTAATGAGTGATGCTTCTATCAATATGGTGCAGCTGGGTGGCTATGGACAACAAGCTTCATTTTTTTTACGTGGCACAGAGTCAGACCACACTTTGGTATTGCGTGACGGTGTCCGTTTAAATAATGATGCCAGCGGTTTAGCGCCAAATAATTTTATAGATACCACAGACATTAAGCAGATTGAGGTTTTAAAAGGCCCAGCATCTGTCCTTTATGGCACCAATGCCATTGGTGGTGTGGTACAAATCATTAGCAAAACCCCTGAAAAAAATGCAGCTTTTATCAGCGCTGAAATAGGTGGAAATCAAACCTATAAAAGTACTGTCGGGGTAGACCTAGCCAAGCAAGGTTTTTATGCGCAAATTCGTGGACAGCGTTTAGAAACCGACGGCACATTGATTCATGAACATGAAAATGCCAGAGCTTCTAGCTTTAATCAAAAAGGCGTGTCTACCAAATTTGGCTATGAAGAAACACGCTTTGGCACTTCATTGGATTATTCTGAAAACCAAGGTAATGCTCAATATGAGCAATACAGCTGGAATTCACTGCAATATGAGCAAAAGTCGCAAGATTTTAAAAATCAAATTGCAACCCTGAAGTCACACTTCAACCCCACAGATCAGCTGACCCTGAATGCTCGCGTGTCTTATTTTAAAGATGAGTTGGAACAGCTCAAAATCTTTGAACAGACCCATTATGAATCCACTGAATATGAACTGACCGCAAAACAGCAAATGACGCCGTCTCAGAACATCATTGCAGGCATCACCCATCGGCAGCTAGAAACATCAACGCTAAAAACTGCAGAGTCTTTTCATCAAGACTTAAACAGTACGGGTTATTATCTACAGCACCAATATCAAACTGATAAATTAAAAACTCAAGCGGGTATTCGTCGTGAAGACCATGAAAAATATGGTCAACACACGGTCGGACAAGTTGCTGCGCGTTATTTTTTCACGCCGTTGTTTAGTAGCTATGCCAATATTGGTACAGCATTTAAAGCGCCAACCATGAACGACTTATATTATGGCGACTATGCAAACCCTGACTTAAAACCCGAAGAAAGTCAATCCTATGAAATTGGGCTAGACCTACAAATGACACCACAACTAAAAACTGGTTTGTCTATCTACAGAACTGAAATTGATAACCTTATTGATTCTGATCCCAACAATAACTGGAAGTTTGCCAATATTGATGCAGTGACCATTCAAGGTTCAGAAGTCTATGTGAATTGGAGCAATGAGGCATTTTTTACAAAGGCCAGTTATAGCTACAATCAAGCAAAAAATGATAAAACAGGTTTGGATTTGAGCCGCCGCCCACGTCAAAAACTGGCATTGTCAGCTGGTTGGGCTGATGAACATTATGGGCTGTCAACAACACTGAGTGCGAACAGCCATTCAGACAGCAGTAATTATGATGAGGATGTGATCCCTGGACATGCTCAGATTGATTTCAATAGTTATTACCAACCCAACGAGCAACTGCGCTTCTTTGCCAATATTCAAAATGTCGGCGATGTTCAATATAAAACGGCTTCTGCTGGCAATTTCGACGGCAAATTCTATTTAAATGGCGGCCGTTTGGCTTCCTTTGGCATCACAGTTAGATATTAATTTCACACTGATTTATTCAACTTTTAATCAAAAAATGGACAATTAAAATGGGCCACCGCTTAAGTAAAATTTATACCCGCACAGGCGATTCAGGTACGACAGGTCTTGGCGACGGATCACGCGTAGCCAAAGATGATTTACGTATTGAAGCCTTAGGAGATGTCGATGAACTCAATTCAAGCATTGGTATTCTGCGTTCGCACATCGCACTAAGCAGTATTGAAGACAAAGCGGCTTGGGATAAATCGCTCAGCCTGATTCAGCATTGGTTATTCGACCTTGGCGGTGAAGTTTGCATTCCAAACTTCAACTTGGTACAACCTGTGTCAATTGAGTTTTTGGAAAATGACATTGACCGTATGAATGAAGCACTGCCAATGCTCAAAGACTTTATCCTGCCATCAGGAACATTGGTGTGCAGCTTTGCCCATCAAGCGCGTGCAGTTTGCCGCCGTGCAGAACGTCGTTTAATGGCTGTACATAACCGTGACCAGAACATTCAAGCACCGTCATTGCAGCTACTTAACCGACTCTCTGACTGGTTATTTGTCGCATCGCGTACATTACAACGCGCTGAAGGTGGTTCTGAGGTGCTGTGGCAGAAAAATATTAACGACACGATTGATCAATAAGTTTTGGATTCAAAAATTGCTCAAATCCTTTGACCAATTAAAAGTCTATTTTACATTGAAATAAATCGAAACATTTCGTCCGATCATTCTTGTATTTCAGGATGATCGGATCAAAATAACAGTGTCATCTCCCTGTCATTCTTACAGGACACTATGTTTTTATCTTTCAATTTTGCAGGCCCTTTATGCGCATAATCGGTCACCGTGGCGCTCGTGGTGAAGCACCTGAAAATACCCTAGGTGGTTTCCAATATATTCAAGATTTAGGCATACGCTCAGTTGAATTTGATGTGCGACAACTAAAAGATCGCGCCTTAATTGTGATGCATGACGATCAATTCATCCGTACCACCGGCCAAGATAAGTATCTTTATGAATGCGAAAGTTCTGAACTAGAACCGTATAACCATGCAGTGACATGGTCAGAATGGAATAAAGTTGAGCCGACGCCACTGCTCGAACAAACGCTCAAAATTATTCATAACTTCGATCATATTGAAGTCGAAGTGAAAGCAGTGAAGACACAGACTGAAGCTGAAGCGCTGACTGAAACCTTGGAACAACAGCTCCAAGGTTTCGAACATTCCGCGGTGATCACCAGTTTTGACCCTAAAATTCATCTTGCTTTGCAACAAAAAAAATCCGGTTTCAAACGCGGGCTACTGGTTGAAACGGACGTAAAATTTAAAGCGATTGAACAAGCACTCGAATTGGATTGTATCCAAATTGGTTGGATGAACCAACTCGCCAATTCAGACATTATTCAGGCCACACAGCAGGCAAAATTAAATGTGAGCGTGTGGACTGTCAACGACGTTGATCGTGCTAAACAGCTTAAAGATTGGGGCATTAACGGCTTAATTACCGACTATCCTAAAATGATGATGCAGCATTTTTAATGCTGCTTTATTCCCCTAGTTTTATGTAATTCAGTCTTCGATCAACACGTGGCTTTTTCAACTGGCCTATTTTCGTTCTAAAACCAACACGGTTTGACCCCGACTGTTTTGCATTGTCATCTGTTTCGCTTGAATTTGAAACTGTGTTGCGGCTTGCAATGCATCTGAAAGTTCAGCCTCTTGAGCCAAAGCCGAATCACAACTGAAATAGCCTGCTCGCGCATTCAAATCAATGCTGTGTTTTAAGGTATCAATCACATAAGTGCCACTGATATTGTTACATCCCGTATTTCCCTGTATTTGTCGAAATTGTGAACTGAACTGCAAATAAGGTTGATGATGAAAGAACTTGGCTTTTTGCCCTGCAATTTGCACAATCGTCCATGGAATATCTTGTATCCCATCATTCATGCGAATGACTTTTAATGGCTGTTCAACACTGTTGCCATGTGACTTCCCTTGTGACTTTGTAGTCACCTTCTGCGTTGGAGAACTTTGACAGGCCATGAGTCCTAGACAACTGATCAGAAAGCCGCCACAGATACAGTGTTTGACAAAAAATTGCGGATTATTTTGACGATTTTGCTGTTTTTTTAGCATCTTTTTTACCCCACAAAAAGTCAAATAACTTCAGTCGTATTATGTTACTGTTTAGAACAATACAACTGTACAATAACAGTGGTGAAAACGGGTTTTCCCGTGCTACTATTCTGTACGTTTAAAATCCCTTAAAAAATTAATGGGATTAGTCCTATCTATACCTCCCAAGGTTTCAGGAGTGCTGTTGGAGATGAATGCTCCCCTACCCAAAGCCCCAATGAACTGGATTGCTATTTTTGCATTGGTGTTTTTACCTATTGTCGCAGTTATTGCAATTCCGTTATATGCCATTAATCATGATTTTAGTGCCGCTGCTTGGATCAGTATGTTTGTTTTACTGGGTGTCAGCAGTTTAGGTATTACCGCAGGTTATCACCGCTTATGGGCACACCGTGCTTATGAAGCAACCTTGCCTTTAAAAATCATTTTAATGCTCATGGGTACTTTTGCTGTTCAGAACAGTATTTTGTTCTGGGCTTCAGGTCACCGTACACATCACCGTCATGTAGACGATATTGACCAAGATCCATACTCAATCAACCGCGGTTTTTGGTATGCACATATTGGTTGGATGCTTCGTGATTATCCAGCAGCAGAACCGAACTACAAAAACGCGCCAGATCTTTTAAAAGATAAAGTCGTTTTGTTCCAAGATAAATACTACATTCCACTGGTGATTGCTGTGCATGCAGCGATTTTAGTGCCAATTGGTTGGGCTGTTGGCGACATGTGGGGCGTTCTATTATTGGGCGGTTTAATGCGTCTAATCTTGAGCCATCATGTGACGTTCTTTATTAACTCACTGTGCCACATGTGGGGTAAACGTCCGTATACTGACGAAAATACCGCTCGTGATAACTTCTGGCTCGCTATTGCTACTTGGGGTGAGGGTTATCATAACTATCACCACATTTTCCAATACGACTACCGTAATGGTGTGAAATGGTGGCAATACGATCCAACAAAATGGTTAATTTGGAGCTGCTCTAAATTAGGCCTTGCCAAAAATTTACGCCGTATTCCTAGCTTTAATATTAAAAAAGCTGAGTTGGCTATGAAGTTCAAGTATGCGGAACAAGACCTTGCGATCTATGGTCTCAACATGACCGATGATATTGCGACCGCTAAGCAACGTATTTCTCAAGAATATGATGCGTTTTCGCAAACTTTGAATGACTGGGCAAAATTAAAAGAACAGGAAATTCAAGCGAAGAAAACTGCAGTTGCTGAAAAAATTCATCAGATGGATGACAAACTCAAACTTGAATTCCTACAAGTTGAACAGCGTTTGTCACAGCACCGTGAAGCATTGAATCAATTGATGCGTAATTTGAAAAAGAAAACTGCTTAATTCTTTTAAGCCTCTCAAATGTAAAGCCTCCCTTGTGGAGGCTTTATTGATTTTAAGCTACAGTTTTTCTATCTGGTCTTTGCTATAGTTCCAACATAACTTGAATTTTTTAAAGATCATTATGCAGTTCAATGCCCGCTATAACACCCTGCCGCCTCGCCTGTACCACCATCAACAGCCTGTACCCTTAAAAGGCACAAAAGCTGGGCATTTTAATGCGGCTCTTGCAGATGAGCTGCAATGGTCTGAGACAGATAAACAGGCTTGGGTAGACATTTGCAGCGGTCAAAGAACCTTTGCAGAATTTGAACCTTTGGCCATGGTCTACGCAGGTCACCAGTTTGGACAATGGGCCGGCCAATTGGGCGATGGACGCGGCTTATTGATTGGGCAAATCATCGATAAACATGGGCAAACCATTGACCTGCATCTCAAAGGCGCAGGCTCTACGCCTTATTCACGCATGGGCGATGGTCGTGCAGTATTGCGCTCGACTATTCGTGAATATTTGGCAGGACATGTGCTGAACAGCTTAGGTGTTGCATCGAGTAATGCAGTGGGTTTTACCAGTTCCGAGCAAGGCGTGCAGCGTGAAAAGCTCGAGCTCGGCGCGATGATGCTGCGTACATCTGACTGTCATATCCGATTGGGACATTTTGAATGGATCAATCAATATCAGGGTGATTTGCTACCTGAATTCACGCAAAAATGTATTGAGTGGCACTACCCTGAATGCTTGGATGCCGTACAACCGATTTTAGCTTTTGCCACTCAAGTCATTCAGCGTACCGCAGTGATGATTGCCAAATGGCAGCTGATTGGTTTTGCGCATGGCGTGATGAATACCGACAACCTGAATATTACAGGTTCAACTTTGGACTTCGGCCCTTATGGCTTTATGGAACGTTTCCGTCCAAATTGGATTAACAACCATTCGGATTACCAAGGCCGCTATACCTATCAGCAGCAGCCAAGTATCGGACATTGGAATCTATGGCAATGGCTGAATAACTTAGTGCCGCTCTGCCCTGCAGATTATGACAAAGAGCAATGGAAAGAAGATCTAGCCAAATGCTTAGAGCATTTTGAACTGACCTTCTTGGAACATTATAAATTGGGCTTAAGCCAAAAAATGGGGCTGCCGAGTTTTCATAAAGACAGCTTCGACTGCGCCATGGCCTTTTTACGCATTCTGCAAAGTGAACAACTGGATTACACGCAAAGCTTTATCCGTCTGCAAAATCATGAATATGAAGCCATTAAAGATGACTGCCTTGACCGCCGCGGCTTTGAAGGTTTCTTGGCACAATATGAAAGCATCCGTGCGCATCAGGACACCGATGCTTTAGATGCTGAAATGGCACAGGCCAATCCGCAATATATCTTGCGCAACCATATGGCACAAAAGGCGATTGAACTTGCTGAACGTAATGATTTTTCAGAAGTACAGCGTTTGTTTACATTGCTCAGTCAGCCCTTTAGTAAACAGCCTGAACTGGAAACAACAGAAGATTTAGGCCCCTTGCCAAGTGATGTGCCTGAAGTGATGGTCAGCTGCTCGTCTTAAACATTTATCCACAAATCCACATTTCACTCGGGTCATAATTGTGGATAATTTAAACATTATCCACAATTCAGAAATCGATGGACTGCGAAAGCACTTCATCCTCTCAAAAATAATGACAAGAAAAAATATCACGATCTTTAGTTTCGCTATCCTCGTCTGTATTGTCGCTGCCTGCTTTGCCTATCAAAAATTTGAAAAATATTTACCTACACCTGCCAATGCACTAGCCTTTCCACCTGAATTAAGTGATTTGCAAATTCAAAAAATTCGCACAGAAACACCGATCGACAATATTCAGGTACATAAGGCTCAGCGTTATTTGGAATTAAAACATCAGGATCAAGTCATTCGGCGTTACCCGATGCGTCTGGGTTTTCAACCGCTTGGACATAAAGTTCAAGAAGGTGATGGCAAAACGCCTGAAGGCAGCTATATGATTGATTGGCGCAATCCGCAAAGTTCATTTTATAAGTCTTTGCATATCTCTTACCCCAATGCGACCGATAAACAAAAGGCTAAAGATTTAGGTGTTTCTGCAGGTGGTGACATTATGATTCATGGTTCGGCAACCAGTTTACAAATGAAAGCTGCACCACAACTGATGACTTATTTCCCACAAAAAGATTGGACTTGGGGCTGCATTGCTGTGCGTAATATTGATATGGATGAAATTTGGCAATTGGTGAATAATGATACCGTTATACATATTCGTCCCTAGGCTTTAAAACTCAGGCTTATTTTTAGGTTATCCCCTATGATTGCATTACACACTGTAGCTGCTAAGTCGGCCTTAGCCCTGCCTGAAACCACCTGTAGCCAGCCTTTTGGTGAAGGCTGTGATGTGTTTAAAGTGATGGAGAAGGTCTTTATGCTGAGTTTTCATTTGGAAGGCAAAGCGGCCATCAACTTAAAGGTGCTGCCAGACAATGGCTCAATGCTCAGAGATATTTATCCCTTTATTCGTGCGGGCTGGCATATGAATAAGCAGCATTGGATTTCTGTTTTTACAGATGAAGAATTAGAAGAAGAACTTCTGCAAGATTTGGTGCTGAACTCTTATGAATTGGTGGTATCGAAGTTAAACAAAGGACAGCGGCAGAGGATTGAGCTCCTCCAACGTCTATAGCTTAATTTTTAACTATTATTTTCTAATTCAAAACTCAAAATAAAAACAGCACCTCACTGATCTAAAATCATTTCAAATCAAATTGGAAAACAGTCTGCCTGTTTTGAACAAAAAATTAAAAAAATGGAAATTTTAATCGATCACTCTCCAATTAAAGTTAGAATCATCCAAAATTAAATGATTAGCTATTTTATTTATGCAATTCAGACACGATATCAATGGATTACGGGCCATAGCCGTATTGGCCGTTGTACTATTTCACTTTAATCCACAATGGCTAACCGGCGGCTTCGCAGGCGTCGATGTTTTCTTTGTCATCTCAGGCTTCTTGATGACCGCCATTATTTTTAATGGCATAGAAAAAAACACATTTAATCTATTTAAATTTTATACAGCGCGTGCAAACCGAATTATTCCTGTTTTAGCCACAATGTCTATCATTTTAGTCATATTTGGCTGGTTCTATTTAGCACCAGTTGATTACAAGGATTTAGGACGACAAGTCGAAAAAAGCTCTTTCTTTATTTCCAATATTCTTTTTTCAAAAGGCAGTGGCTATTTTGATACTGCTGAACACACAAAATGGTTATTACACACATGGTCTTTGTCTGTTGAATGGCAATTTTATATTGTTTTTCCACTTATCATTTTGTTTTTAAAAAAATATTTAAACCTTCATAATTTAAAACGCGTGGTGTTTTTGCTCTTTTTAGTCAGCTTTATTTATTGTATTTTTGCAACCTATAAAGACAGCAAAACTGCCTATTTTCTACTAACAAGTCGCGCATGGGAAATGCTCATAGGTGGTTTAGCATTCCTCTATCCTTGGTCACTAAAAAACAAAAAATCACAGCTCATGACACAATGCTTAGGACTCGTTCTGATTCTAGCATCGTATATCTTTATATCTAGTGAAACACTTTGGCCGGGTTATATGGCCCTTATTCCTGTATTTGGTGCTTATTTAATTATTGTGAGTAATCATCAGCAAAATATATTGATTAATAATCCAATTTTTAACCACGTTGGAAAATGGTCATATTCAATTTATGTCTGGCATTGGCCCTTGGTTGTTTTGGGTTTCTATCTTGGCCTCGAAAATTGGTGGATATACGGAATCCCTCTGTCAATTTTATGTGGCGTCTTAAGTTATCACGCTATTGAAAAGATTCATTTCCCACGCTATTCATCTTGGAAAAAGCTTTATAAAGTGAAAGCAATTTATCTCGCTTTATTCCTTTTAGGCGTCGGCCATTTCATCAAATCTAATGATGGTGTCGATTCTCGACTTCCAGAAGTAGCTAAAATCGCAAATGAAGAAATCAATAATACCAATCCTTATGATTGTGACCAACAAGAGTTGCATGAATGTATTATAGGAAACCCAACTAAAATTAAAGCCATTGTTATTGGAGATAGCCATGCTGATGCAATGACCACCTCTGTGGCAACCACTTTTAATTTGAAAGCTGACGGTATCATTTCATTTACAACTTCTGCCTGCCCATTTATTCCCAATCTACAGTTTTACAAAGATAAAAGTCCTTGCCCAGAAATTAATCAGAAACGCTTAAACTTAATTGCATCCAAAAAATATGAAAATATTCCAATGGTTTTCATTGCAAGGTACCCAAGCTATTTAATTGGAGAAAATGACCCTGATATCATGGATGCTAAGAGTTCTAAACCTATTGTTTATTTTGATGATAATCCAAACATCACTCAAAAGAATCGAATGATTTCATTTCAAAAGAATCTAACTGAAGTTTTGTGTCAGACCTCTAAGACCAATCCTGTTTATATCGTGCAACCCATTCCAGAAGTTGGTTTCAATTTACCGCAAAGAATCATTAAGAATGTATTCTACAAGCGTAATGAAAAAATATTTATTTCACACGACACATATTTAAAAAGATCAGGAGAGATTCGCAAAATTATTCAAGAAAGTGCAGAGCAATGTCAGGCCAAAGTCTTAGACCCTGCATTACATCTATGTAAAGGAAATGAATGTATTTCTGAGTATAAAGGACGCCCGATTTATCGTGATGGTAATCACTTAAGTGAATATGGAAATAAGCTTTTAGTTCCAATGTTTAAAGAAGCCCTCAATCCATAAAAAGTGAAAGTACGCCTAAATGACTTTAATTTTTTGAAGTCATTTAGGTGAATTTAAAACTAAAATTTAAAATCTTTTCTGCTTCCATTATTAAATATTTTAATATAATTCAAATAAATAAATAGACTTAATGTAGTATGCTTCATTTTTATTACCATCCATTAGGTAATAAATCGATCATCATGAAATTCATGAGTAGCAATGAGTGTTAAATAGGTATAAGACTTACTCGCCACTTGATCATCCACTTTAAAAAATTCTTGATAGATTCCCCCCGTCATTTGACTCCACAGACACCAAAAACATAAGAATCCTAAAGTACTTGAAACTCCTGCTAAAGCAAGCTCCTTTGATAGCCCAAAGAAACTTAAAGCAACCAAAGTAAAACTAAGATTTAACCCAGCGAGAATTAGGAGAGTTAATTGATAAATTATTCATTTTACTTATCATTCAAGAAAATAAATGAAATTTATTGATTCTAAAATCAACACAAATCACATATTTTAACTTACATTTTAATTACTTAAATAAACCAAATTATTAATTCAAGCAATTTAATAAAACTCTTTCAAAATCGTTGTTAAACAACTTTAAACCAAGAATTTAAAACTTCAAAAGGCTCTTCCCTAAGCCTTCATGGTATTAAACCTTCTTTGCTTGCATCACTTTAAACAGCACATACAGCAGTAAAATCCATAGCGGCTGCATCAACACCGATAGCATAAAGCCCTGATTCCACATGATGTACAAAATCATCAGCATGAACACTAAGACAAAGTAGTTGGTAAACGGTGCAAATAAAGCAGGAAACTTGGTCTGTATACCCTGCTGCTGCATCGCTTTTCTAAACTTCAAATGAATCAAGCTGATTAACATCCAATTCAGCACCGCAGCACTCACCACGATATAAATCAGGTAACTTAAGGCTTTTTCAGGCAAGAAATAATTCAGCAGCACGCAACCAAAAATCAGCAAAGCAGAAAATAAAACCGCGGCAATCGGCGTGCCGTGTTTATTTACCTGTTTAAACGTTTTTGGCGCATTGCCCTGTTCTGCCAAACCGAGCAGCATGCGGCTATTGGCATACATGCCGCTATTACAGACCGAAACGGATGCAGTCAAAATAATAAAGTTCAGCAAATGTGCCGCCCAATCAATCCCCATCTGATTAAAAATCATCACAAAAGGACTATGATCCAAACCGCCAAGTTTCAACTGATTCCACGGCACCAGCGACAGCAGTACCGCCAAGGAACAGATATAAAATAAGAACACGCGGATCACGGTCTGATTCACCGCTTTCGGGATATTTTGATCAGGATTTTCAGTTTCAGCCGCCGCCATGCTGATTAATTCAATGCCGCCAAAAGCAAACATCATAAAGGCTAGCATGTAGAATAAGCCTTCAAAACCGTGCGGGAAGAAGCCGCCATGTACCCATAAATTACTAATCGAAGCGGTAGAGTCTGCGCCTGCTGTAAGTAGCAGATATATACCAAAAATAATCATGGCAACAATCGCCACAACTTTAATCATCGACAGCCAAAATTCAGATTCTGCATACAGTTTGACATTGGCTAAATTGGCTAGCGTAATCACAGCAAAAAACACCAAAACTGAAACCCAAGCAGGCACATGCGGCCACCAGTAATTGACATATTTGCCTATCGCGGTCAGCTCGGTCATCACTACTAAAATATACAGAATCCAGTAGTTCCAGCCCGTTAAAAAGCCCGCAAACTTGCCCCAATACTTAAAAGCAAAATGACTGAATGAACCTGTGACTGGCTCTTGTACAATCATCTCGCCCAACTGGCGCATAATCAGAAAAGCAATCAAACCACCAATCAAATAGCCCAGAATTATCGATGGTCCAGCCGACTCAATAATATGCGCAGAGCCTAAAAATAGCCCTGTCCCGATTGCGCCACCCATTGCAATCAGCTGAATATGACGGTTCTTTAATCGGCGCTGCAATTGAGGCATTTCGCTGCTCACAACACGTTCTCATCTTATAAAAAAGTGGATTGTAGCCTGTGCAGCTCTTTGCAGCCAAATATTCGCAAATCATTTCTGTATGAATCATTATGGAATACAGTGCGTGAGCTGCATCAATCTATAGCACATAGTCAACTTGATAGGATGGACAATATAGGCCATATGGTTCTATTAGAACAGCCAGAAAATTTAGCTGCCAGCATACTTAAGTGGCTGAATATATTGTCCCTTTAAATATAAACAGCCCTCAATAGAGAGCTGCTTTTTAGCATTCACTTCACTTGATGGATGATTGATAGTGAATACAGTACGTCTAAACCTATTCTAACCATTCATACTGCACCACCATGTAAATCGTTATTTACGCTGTGGAACTTCAGCCCACCGTGCATAACTCTTCGTGCTTTTCAGCACAGTGTCCGCTTGTTTTGCAGCGACGCCACTATAGTCCTGAGAGAAACTATCTGAATTTTCATCAAAACTCGCACCATCAAATAATGGGAAAGTACCGGCTTTTTTCTGAATCACCACATCATCAATCATCCAACCGCGGAAACCGTTATAAAGTTGATCGACTGTTCTGAATTGGAATTTCAGCTGAACATTGGCCTTGCCTGCATATTCATCTAATGAAATTGCTTCTTGCTGAACAGCAGCCGGTGCGAGGTTAAAGCCTAAATTACTGTATGGAATCGGCGCGCGCTCATATGCCGAGGATGGATCTGCCAGCGGGTTTAATCGAGCCAAAGTCTTGAAGCTGTTACCGCCGTCGGTAGAAACTAAAATATTCATCAAATCGAATCCCTGATTATTTGGATTGACCGACTCAATTTCCCACCATGTTTTAAAGCTTAAACTCAAAGGCGCCTGATACTGGCTTAGATTAATGGAAGGTGAAATCAATTCACCCCTATTGTCATACTGCGAGGTGCCGCCATCAAACTCTGGAGCCGTAGATGAATCACTTAAAGCACCAATAAAGTTGCCATTTACTTTGTCACCATACCAATATGCCGTATTACCTTGCAGTGGCTCAGGCACCTTGCCTTGGCTCTGATCATTCGGCGCTAAGCGCACACGCTGATTTACTTGATTATTACGAATGTTGTGACCTTTGTTTAGCAACTGCCAATCGACATTAGCCACACTTGGCTGCGACCTTGTCCATGCATTGCGAGTAGCAGAATCCGCTTCAAAAGTTTCACGCCATACCGCATCTACAGATGCTGTTTCAGGCAGCACTTCAAATTGATAGCCCGATGCAGAAGAAGCAATGACCATAACTTTTTTCGTAATAGTGTTAATTCCTGCACCGTTAATGGTGAGCGTGGCATTTTTCAATGCTTCAAGCAGATCATTGCTCACATTAAATGAAAGCGTGAAATATCCATTGGCATCAGTCAAAGCACTAACAAATGCGCCATTGGTCGCTGTACCGCCAGACAATGACACTTGCGCATTCGCCAAAGGTTTCCCTTTAAAAATCACTTGACCAGACAATGTTCCGACCACTGCATCATTGACTGGTGCATCACTTAGTGTCTGACAGTCTTGATCTAAGCAGTTGAGAACCACATTCAACACAATGCTCTTATTGGTATTTTTAGGATGGATCAAGAATGCCGAAACTGCAGACTGTCCATTTTTAGTGACCAAAACATAATATGTGCCTGCAGCCAATTTAGGCAGTTTAACGATGCCTTGAGCATTCGCAAGGTAACTTTGACCTTTAAAATGAGTCGCTGTCGGTAAACTATTAATCGGTGGAAATAACTGTTCAGAATCATCTGCTGTGATTTCATTTATTGTCGCTTTCAAACTACCTGCTTGTACCTTCTGCCACTCTTCATCACTTAAAATCTGAATCGACGCAGCATTTAATGCAAGATTATTTACATCCAACAGCGTCAGCTCTTCTACACTTTTTTGTACCATGGCATCGGCAACTGGCTCTGACGGTACGCTTCCTGTCTCATCACGATCACTACCACCACATGCCGTTAAACCCAAGACACCCGTGACCATTATTATTTTTGCAAATGCTATATTTTTCATCTGTTCTGCCCTCTAATTTTCCATTTTTAAAATTGTTATCTCTACATTGAACTCTGCCAGCCCAAACATACTGGTCAATATTCAAGCAAAATAATACCCAATTTCCACTAAATGCGCAAATTTCACATTTTATGTTTTTATTGCTTTGTTTTTCTTGTTTTTAAAATTAATTTAGCTAGGTATGTACAAAAAAACAGGCCGAAGCCTGTCCTTATAGTATTTACAATCTATTTTAATCTTCTGGATATTCAAAACGATAACCAACGCCATACACGGCTTGAATCCACTCATGACGGTTGCCGGTTTCCGCTGCATCTGAAATCTTACGACGTAAATTTTTAATATGACTATCAATGACACGGTCAGCCACTTCAAAACTGTCTGGGTTAATATGATCAAGCAATTGCGCACGTGAATACACCTGCCCTACATGCTCTAAAAACAACTCTAGTAAACGAAACTCTGTTGGCGTTAAGCTCAACGCTTTTTGTTGATACCAAATGCGTTGCTGTGCTTTGTCCATACGGAATAAATCATTCACCTCTGGCTCTGCTTTACGTTCTAAACGACGTAATACTGCTTGCACACGTGCCACCAATTCTTTCGGACTAAACGGTTTGCAGACATAATCGTCAGCACCCATATTAAGCCCCAATACACGGTCAATTTCTTCAGTGCGTGCAGTCACCATAATAATCGGCAAATCAGACTGCTCACGGACTTTACGGCAAATGGTTAAGCCATCCATACGGGGCACCATTAGGTCCAAAATCATTAGACTCGGCTTACGTTGTGTGAAGCTTTCATAGGCTTCTTGACCATCATGAAACATGCTGACTTCAAAGCCTGCAGCCTCTAGATAATCACGCACTAGCTGTGCAAGTTCCACTTCATCTTCAACCAACATGATATGTTTCATGCATGCTTCCTTTTAATATTTCATCTGTTTGGGAAATGTCAATTTGCAACGCAAACCGCCCAATGGAGAATGATCAAAACTCAACTCTCCACCCAATGCTCTAGCTATTTTTACGGATAACGCCAATCCTAATCCTGTACCACCAGTTGCACGCGTACGTGAATCATCCACACGATAGAAACGCTCACCTAAACGTGCCAACTGTTCATCAGTTAAACCAAATGGGCTATCATCAACATACACGGTCCACTGGGTTTCATCTTGCTCAGTATGAACATGCACTTCACCACCAGCTTCCGTATAACGAATACTGTTACCCAATAAGTTGACCATAATCTGTTTAAAACGGTCTATATCTAATTGTAATGAAGTCCCTTCGCCCATTGCGGTAATTTTCAAATCTGCTTGCTCAAACTTCGGCTTAAAGCTTTCAACTTCCTGCACAACGACATCCCACGGATTGAGCGTGGTCAAATAACAATTTAATTGCTGTGCATCGGCTTGCGCCAAATCTGCCAAATCTTTGGTCAATTTTTTCAAACTACTGACTTGATTGAGCATCGAAGTAAAATGCTCTGGCGTTGGTTTGCGGATGCCATCTTGCATCGCTTCAATCTGTGCCTGTAACACGGCCAATGGCGTTTTTAATTCATGTGAAGTATCAGCCACCCATTGACGACGTGACGTTTCATGCTGATCGAGAATTACGGCCAACTGATTCAATTCATTCGATAAATCACCAAGCTCATCATTACGGTTCACTGCAACTTGATGTTGATAATTACCCTTGGTTAATTCACGTGTTCCCATTAACAAACGCTGAATCGGTTTTTTAAAGTATGTTGCCAATAACAATGCTGCAATTAAACTCGCAATAAAACTAAGCACATAAACCAATAATAAATAACGTTTTTGCTTACTAAAAAAGTTAATACTGATCGCATCATCTTGCTCGAGTACAGGTTTGAGTCCTAGATACCCCACGATTTGATTATTCACCATAATCGGACGATAAGAAATCTGTTCATCTGTCGGTTCACCCACGACAAATTGGCGCTGTGCATCATATAAAGATAAACGCGAACTCAAGCCCAAGCGGTCAGGCATTTGGATAAACTGTTTTTTACCACCATTGTTGGTATTGTTTTGAGATGATTGACCTGTATCTTTATCTTTTTCATCCGCGTTCGCTTCTTTGGGGCGGAACACATTTTGATTCGCGCTTAAAGGAAATTTTAAACCTTCAAAGGGTTGAAACTCAGACGGTAAATTTTGTTCCAGCCATTTCAGCTCTTCAGTTTTTTGTTCCGCCGTTTGCTGCGGTGTCGCCAACATCGACGTTGCATTCAAACTATGATCTTGGAAATAGCGCTGCTGCAATGCAATGTCATATTGACGACGTAGCCACCACCGAGAGAGACGATCATAGTCATCGGGTGCTGCCTGCCCTTCAATTTGCAAAATCTGCGCCTGAATCGCATTGCCCCAATCATGATAAACCGTATACACATCGGCTAAATTTTCAATGACATGGTCAAGCTTTTGCATCTCGACATCGGCTACATATTTAGTGAAATTACGCTGCATATTCCAATGCAACACGCCTAAACTTACCGTTGTGATGACGAGCGTCGTCAACAGCACAGTCAGAAACAAGCGTAGGGCAATCGGGATACGACGTATTTTCAAAAGAGAACTCTCATTTTTCTTCTATATTCATTATTGTAGCGAACACGCAACTAAAAAACTCTCCATTGTTTCTACATCTTTATTATTTAATCTTTAACCATCGAAAAAAATATCTAATCTGGTGGGGTATAGACTATGAAACAAATGACCAAAATGGCTTTAATCGGTGCAAGCGTATTGAGCATGGGTGCATTGACGGCTTGTCAATCAACAACCGCACCAAAAGATAACGATCATGGCCGTATGATGAAACAACATCATAGTGATCAAGATCGTCGTATGTCACCTGAGCAACGTGAACATTTCAAACAAATGCGTGCAGAGCAACGTCAAGTGTTTGCAGAGATGCAAAAAGCCTGTGATGGCAAGACTACAGGTTCAACAGTTCAAGTAAAAGCTGGCGATAAAAGCATTGATGGTACATGTACCATGGTGTTCAACGCAGACCGTCAAGACATGAAAAAAGCACGTGGTGAACACAAACCAATGCGCGGTGAACATCGTCCAATGCATGGCGACATGCGTGGTCAGATGCAACGCGGTGAGCCACTGACTGATGCAAAACGTGCAGAGCTGACTAAACAATTTGATCAGCGTTTAGCAGAACGCCAAGCGAAGCAACAAGCGATTATGAAAGCATGCCAAGGCAAGACTGATGGTAGCGCGGTTGCGATTAAAGTTGGCGAACAGCAAATCAATGGTAAATGTGAAGTTCGCTTCCAACCTAAAGCCCCTGTTGCCCCGACGCCAGCACCAGTAAAATAAGTCAAAGTTAGCTCGCAATATCATTGAGTATAAAAAGGCACTCCCATGAGTGCCTTTTTATTGGACATATCTTTTTACGCTTTTTGACTATTTGTGTCATTCATTTTCAGCCAAAAGTGTTTACACTCAATGCACTTAGCATTTTCAAGGGATATTTCTTTGACTTTACAGTCACCAACAAATAGCCCTGAAATGCTTGTACCCAATAAGAAGATGTTGCACGATTAGAACCATTCCAATACGTGTCATTGAAGACACGTTCAAATGTTTATTTAGGATTACTAACGCTGGTAGAAACCAGTATTGAGGAAAACGATATGCCACAATACAAAGCGCCCTTACGTGATATGCAATTTGTTCTGCATGAACTTTTAAAAGCAGAAGATCACTATGCACAATTGCCTGCATTTTCTGATACCGTAAGCCGTGAGTTGGTTGACCAATATCTAGAAGCTGCTGCTGACTTCTGTGAAAATGAACTTTCTCCTCTTAACCAAGTGGGCGACCGTGAAGGTTGTACTTGGAATGATGGCGTTGTAACAACACCAACTGGTTTTAAAGAAGCGTATCAAAAATATATCGAACTTGGTTTCCCGTCTTTGTCTGCTGAAGAACAGTATGGCGGTCAAGGTCTACCTGTTTCACTAGGTAACATCATTTCAGAAATGGTGGGTACGTCGAACTGGGCTTGGGGTATGTATCCTGGTCTATCTCATGGTGCTGTACGTACTTTAGAACACCACGGTTCACAAGAACAAAAAGACACTTACCTTCCTAAACTTGTTTCAGGTGAATGGACTGGTACGATGTGCTTAACAGAATCTCATGCAGGTTCTGACTTAGGTATTATCCGCTCTAAAGCTGAACCACAAGCAGACGGTAGCTATGCAATTTCTGGCGAGAAAATCTTTATCTCTGCTGGTGAACACGACATGGCTGAAAACATCATCCATATCGTACTTGCTCGTCTTCCAGGTGCACCAAAAGGCACGAAAGGTATTTCATTATTCATCGTACCTAAATTCAATGTAAATGCTGATGGCTCAATTGGTGAGCGCAATGCGGTACGTTGTGGTTCGATTGAACACAAAATGGGTATCCATGGTAACGCGACTTGTGTCATCAACTTTGATAACGCAAAAGGCTTCTTGATTGGCCCTGAAAACCGCGGTCTAAACTGCATGTTCACATTCATGAACACTGCACGTATCGGTACTGCTGTACAAGGTCTTTCAGCTTCTGAAGGCGCTTTCCAAGGTGCACTTGCTTACGCAAAAGACCGTTTGGCAATGCGTTCACTTTCAGGCCCTAAAGCACCTGAAAAAGAAGCAGATCCAATTATCGTTCACCCTGCTGTACGCAACATGCTCATGACGCAAAAATCATTTGCTGAAGCTGGCCGTGCTCTGGTTTACTTATTGTCTTTCCATGCCGATATCGTGGAACAAGGTGCAACTGAAGAAGAACGTAAATTCTCTGACAACATCTTGTCTCTATTAACACCAATTGCTAAAGCATTCTTAACTGAAACAGGTTCTGAATCTGCGAAGCACGGTGTTCAAGTATTCGGCGGTCATGGTTTCATTTCAGAACACGGTATGGAGCAAATCGTACGTGATACACGTATCTCTTGCTTATACGAAGGTACGACTGAAATTCAAGCGATTGACTTGTTAGGCCGTAAAGTATTGGGTACTCAAGGTGCAATGTTGAAAGACTTCACCAAGATCATCCATAAATTTGTTGAAGCCAACAAAGACAACGCTGCTATGAAAGAATTTGTTGAGCCGCTTGCTGCGCTAAACAAAGAATGGGGCGACCTAACTATGCAGATTGGTATGAAAGCAATGCAAAACCCAGAAGAAGTGGGTGCTGCTGCGGTCGATTACCTGTACTTCTCTGGTTATGTAACGCTTGCTTACCTATGGGCTCGTATGGCGTTAGTTGCACAAGAAACTTTAGCTGCAGGAACAACAGATGTTGATTTCTACAATGCGAAAGTAACGACTGCTCGCTTCTACTTCAAGAAAATCTTACCGCGCGTTCGCTCTCATGTAGAAGTGATCGCAGGTGGCCTAGATCCTCTTATGGCATTGGATGCAGAACACTTTGCATTCTAATGTGAATATCTAAAACATATTCAAAAAATTGTACTCTTGAGTGCAGAAATAGAGAAAGGACGGTCATAGCATTGGCAGTCCTTTTTCTTTATAAATAGTCCCATAATTTTACTTTGGTCAATTTTCTCCACGTTTTGTGTCGATACAAATTGCCCCAAGTCCACAGATTCAAACAATAAACAGGTGAACGAACATGCCAATTTATAATGCGCCGCTTGCAGATATGAAATTCATCTTAAATGATGTTTTTAAAGCAGAACAATTCTGGCAAAACAACGAAAATCTTGCTCACGTTGATGCTGCAACTGCAGAAGCCATTCTTGAAGAAATGGCAAAATTTGCGCAAAACGTCACTCACCCTTTAAACCGCACAGGTGATGAAGAAGGCGCAACCTATAGCAATGGCAATGTCACGACTCCTGCTGGTTTTAAAGAAGCATTTAAACAATATGCAGAAGGCGGCTGGATTGGTCTAGGCGCAGACGAAGAATGGGGCGGTCAAGGCATGCCAAAAATGCTGACTGTTCTGTCTGACGAAATGCTGTTTGCAACCAACCCATCATTCATGCTCTACCCGCTTCTTTCTGTAGGTGCAGGCATGGCATTAAACAGCTATGCATCACAAGAGCAAAAAGAAACTTATTTGCCAAAAATGTATACAGGCGAATGGTCAGGCACGATGTGCTTAACTGAACCGCATGCAGGTACAGATTTAGGTATTATCAAAACTAAAGCTGAACGTAATGAAGACGGTACTTATAACATTACTGGTACGAAAATCTTCATCACTGGCGGTGACCACGACCTTTCTGAAAATATCATCCACTTAGTTTTAGCGAAAACGCCTGATGCGCCTGCGGGCTCACGCGGAATTTCACTATTCATCGTACCTAAATTCTTGGTGAATGCAGATGGTTCATTGGGAGAGCGTAATGCTGTAGGCCCTGGTTCTATTGAACATAAAATGGGGATCAAAGCGTCTGCAACATGTGTGATGAACTTTGATGGCGCGAAAGGCTACCTGGTTGGTAAAGAAAATGAAGGCCTTGCAGCGATGTTCGTCATGATGAACTACGAACGTCTGTCTATGGGTATTCAAGGCCTAGGTGCTTCTGAATTTGCTTATCAAAATGCAGCGCAATATGCGACTGATCGTTTACAAGGCCGTAGCGCTTCTGGCGTTCAATCGCCTGCAAAACCTGCAGACAGCATCTTAGTTCATGGTGATGTACGTCGTATGTTGTTGAATGCACGTGCCAACAATGAAGCGTCTCGTGCATTTGCGGTTTATGTGGGTCAACAACTGGACATTACTAAGTTCTCTACTGACCCAGAAGCAGTCAAAGCAGCCAATAACCGTGTTGCGCTATTAACACCGATTGCGAAAGCGTATTTAACTGATACAGCTTTCCAAGCAACACTCGATGCGCAAATGGTCTTCGGTGGTCATGGCTTTATTCGTGAATGGGGTATGGAACAATGTATCCGTGACCTCCGTATTGCACAGATTTACGAAGGGACCAACGGTGTTCAATCGCAAGACTTAATTGGTCGAAAAACCATTAAGTGCAATGGTGAATTCATTGCTGAATATATCCAAGAAATCCGTGATTTTGCCAATAATTTAGATGCCAGCTTGAACTACATCAAAGATGCAACATTAGATGCAGCAGCTGAAGTTGAAGCTGTGACTCAATATGTACTTGAAGCTGCTCGTGAAAACATTGAATTCCCGAACTCAGCAGCAGTTGATTACTTACATGCTGTAGGCCTACTCAGCTTTGCCTATATGTTTGCCCGCATTGCAGATGCAGCAAAAGACAAAGATGGCGAGTTCTACCAAAACAAACTTGCACTAACTCTTTACTTCACGCAGCGTATTTTGCCTGAATTGGCTTTACGCATTGCTAAAGTGAAAGCAGGTTCTGAAGTGATCATGAACTTCTCTGAAGATTACTTTACCAACCAAGCTTAATTAGTCGCACAAAATCAAAAATGCCCGATTTATCGGGCATTTTTTTATTCATTGTAGTGATAATATTTCCTGACTGACCTAGCCATTTCAGAATTCGCATTTTCCAAAGCTTTTGCCACATTCATCGCATCTACAGCACTTCGGTTTTGACTGACTTTAAATTTCCCGATCATCGACTGGATATCGACTTCAATCGCCACAATTTTCTCTAACTGTTCAGCAATAAAATCATTAGGCGCATCGCCCATTTTCCACGGCACGGGTTGGCTAGCTTCATGTTGTCGAGTCAACCGAGCCAGAACCCCTCGTAAATATTTTTCATCGTCAACTTTACGAATTGTGCCTTTGACATGCACCACACGGTAATTCCATGTCGGTACAACGCGATGATGCTCCTGTTTTCCTTCATACCAGCTAGGCGAAATATATGCATCATCGGCATGAAAAATCACATAGGCGTGCGCTGACTGATTTAGCAATTCAAACATTGGATTGGTCTTGGCAATATGACCGCGCAATATACCCAATTCGCCTGACTCAGTGTCATATTCTAGTGGTAAATGATTCACTTCCAACTCACCATTGGGTGCCGTCAGTATTACTGTCGCCAAAGCATGCTTACGCATAAGATCAATCAGATCAAGGAGTTCATTCTGTTTAAAATGCGTTGGTTGATACATCGTCGCTTCATTCTTATAGGACAAAATTTAAGCTCAAACTTAACATTAAAAACTTTATTAAACCTAAAAAATATTTTTGTCATATGCGCTTCATGTGCATGAAATTTGCTTGGTATTTAATGACTTGTTCTTGATTGAATATTCACGCAATTTACACAGGAGGAATATATATGACACACCGTGATCCTAAAGTAGAAAAAATCGAAGCCCTCCTCGACCGATTTGGCAACCTTGCTGTGGAAGGTTTTCATTATCTTGCGCTGTTTGTCATCGGCTGTATGATCTTATGGTCTGCGGGTCATACCATTTTTGAAATTATTACAGTTAAACAATTCGCCACGATTGACGATATTTTATTATTGTTTATTTACCTCGAACTCGGTGCCATGGTTGGTATTTATTTTAAAACCAACCACATGCCTGTTCGCTTCCTGATTTATATTGCTATTACTGCCCTGACCCGTTTACTGATTTCGGACATTCAACACGACCATAAAGCAGATATGGGCTTGGTCATTACTACAGGTTCGATTCTAATTTTAGCTGTGGCCATTTTGATTGTGCGCTTTGCCTCTTGGACTTACCCTTCGGTTATTCGAGATAAGCATTCCGAGAAGCCATTACCTGAAGGAAAAACCCCACGTCCGCAAGATGATGAATTGGCTTAAACACTAATTCGTTCCTTCTCCTTTTAGGAGACGAGTAGCACTACTACGCAAGAGAGAGGTTATAAACCTTATCGATTAGGCACCAATACATAGCGACCATTTTCAAAAATCCAGTACATTCCATTGGGTGGTGCTGGTAAACCTAAACGCTGCCAATCACTGATAAAAGTATAGGTTGAACTGGAAATACTCGCGCTGGCAGGATCACCATTTACCCAGCTATAACTTTGTGAATTTTGGATAATCGTAGTCGGTGCTTGATATTGAATACTTATGCCATTTTGCACCTGTGATGGATATGGACGGTTTGGATAATTGGGATATTGAGGGCGATGAGGATAGTTCGGGTAATGCTGCGGGTAATTGGGAGCATGCTGTGGATAGCTTTGACCATGTTGGGGATAACCAGGCCGATTCATAGTAGGTGGACGCTTAGTGGTATCCACACCTTGATAGTTTGACCATTTGTTTTCCGCAAAAGTACTGGCTGAAGTCATTATCAGCATCACACCTGCCATTGCATAGAATAATGTTGCTTTCACTCAAGCTCTCCTTCACGGTATATAGATTAAGTATAAAACCCATTTTAGGAGAAAAAATGAATAAAAATCCATCAAATGCAAGAATTTGTTAATTTTCCGACCAAGCTGATCGCACCTTCAAGCTAGCCTGTTTTTCATTGGATTATGCTAAGATTGATTTTATTTCGTAGTGGATCAAATGCTGTGTCTGAATTAAGTTTTGACCGACTTCATCAATTTTTTTCGAAAGTACCAAGTATCCAAGAAGCCTTAATCGACTCCTACGGCACCGATGGTAAAACTGCTTGGTGGTTTAAATTTCAAATTAATGTAGATCACCCTTTAGCATGGCAAACTGTTCAAGAATTGGGCCATGTATTGAACTATATTTCTAAAAATGAACGCTTACCGACTCAATTTTTACCGGTTTCTCCGCCACCATATATGAATGGCGAAGCAAAACAATTCTTGTCTTGGGTGATTCAATGTAACCACGCCGATTTTCCACCAGATGTCATCTGTGACTGGTTAGAAGCTCGTTTGCCACAACCAGTAGATGATGCCGATAAATGGAAAATCAAAACAGATATTAAAGAATTGGATCAAATGTCAGATAAAGATTTAGATCAAATCGTTCCGCCAAATCCTGTACCGAAGAATTAAAACTGATTAAATTCCTCCTAACCTCCCTTTAAAAAAGGGAGGAAAGTCCCTCTTTTCAAAAGAGGGATTTGGGAGATTAAGACAATTCTAAAAAGTAGATATTCCGCTCCATTCCATAAAGCGATACAACACATATTTCAAGGTCGATTCATCCGCATATTTACTATAATCGACACTCATTTGTTTACCATCCAGATTTGACCAAGCGGTATTAAAGTACTGTGATGCATCTTTAAAAACTTGAGCATTTTTCAGACCGATCACGCGTAAATCAGTTTCTAAATTATAATTTTTCAAGTTACGCGCCGTGAAATTGGCAGAACCTAAAATCATATCGGCTTGATAAGC
The DNA here is from genome assembly GCF_013420775.1 of Acinetobacter sp. YH01010. Lineage (NCBI taxonomy): Bacteria > Pseudomonadati > Pseudomonadota > Gammaproteobacteria > Moraxellales > Moraxellaceae > Acinetobacter > Acinetobacter sp. YH01010. The sequence goes on from NZ_VOYF01000011.1 coordinate 51,401, forward strand.
AGTACGTTTTAAAATCATCTTGCTATGGCACTGCTCACCTTGGGTATTACACCAACGTACATCAATACCGGCATTATGTAGTTCTGAAGCAACAGGACGGTTTGGAATACCATTTTTGGTTCGACCAAAAGCATCTTTATTCGGATCGAGTAATACACGAACTTTCACGCCACGTTCATGCGCAGCTATGAGTGCTTTGATAATTCTACGTTCTGACAAGTAGAACATCGCAATATCAATTTCTGTACCCGCTTTTTGTGCCGTATTAATCATATCTAATACGCCATCATAAATGGCTTTTTCAGTCAGCACCTGTACTTGAGGCTCAGTTTTCGCAGCTTCAACATCTTTAATCACCACAAAAGGTATATTGCCATTCGACATCATGCCGACTGCTTGCTCGGTTTTTAACAGATCAATCGCGGTCATGCCTTTGACGGTTAAGGCCACATTAGAATGTCGTGAGCTACCATCATGCGGATTCATAGAGGTGACCAAACCTTTCCAACCTTCAACGGTATCTACCACCAAGGTTTTACGATGATTGGCTTTAAAGTTGAAAAGATCCATATAACTGCGGATCGTCACCTTTTCGGTTCCCAATGGGTTCGGTAACCAGCCTTTTTCAGGATTATTGCCAATATCTTGACAACAGATATACCAAAAACCTGACCATGCAGGATTGGACGCACGAAGCGGCGCCAAATTGGTTTCCATCAACTCAATCCCCCCTTGCCGTAATTGACGATAATGCTCGGGTTGAATGCCGCCATAGACCGAATTGACAGGGTCAGTAATCACAAAAATTTCCACTTGAGGAGATAGTCGACGCTTCAAAATCAGCGCATCGGTCAGCTCCTGTGTTAATTGTTCATGTTTTAATTGAGAGTCGCCAACTTGCGGATTAAAGAGAAACATATCCAACACAATGGTCGACTGTGCTTCTTCGATCATTTTCAGCATTTCTTTAAAAATGCGATGTTCCTGTTGCTGCTTTCCTTGCGCATCGATATAGGTTTCATCTACTAAAAAGTTCACTTCAGCATGGCGAAGTTTTCCCGTGTAGTTCAGCCCTTCAGGGAGTGGTTTTAGCGTGTGATAGGTTGCCGATGCCAAATAACCTAAAACCAATAAACCAATGACCACACCCACATAGCGACGACGTGACCAATTAAGCTTGTGATGTATTCGTTGAATGATGCGCATAAGAAAAAACCTAGTCTAATGCGCTCAGACTAGGTTTTATTCATTGATTTTTCAAGAGGATTTCTGTGACTTTACCTAGACTTACTTAGAAAAGTCTGTGCAAATTCAATTAGAAACCAAATTCAAGACCAACCGTAAAATTACGACCGACTTGAGGAATATTGGCAAGGAATGACGTGTGAGAGTAAACATCTTCATCCAATAAATTATTGGCTTTGAAATAGACTCGATAATCATTTTGATCTTTCAATTGACCACTATAGGCCACACCCAAATTCACCATATTGTAGCCATCTGTTTCACGCTCAAATGCAGTGATTTTGTCTTGTTTGAATACATGTGAATATTCTGCAAGACCTGACCAACCATCGGCAAAGTCAACATCGACCTTGGTTCCTAAACGCCCTGCAGGCACACGTGGCGCATTTTCACCATCAATTTTGCCGCGAACATAATCACCAAAGACACTGAGTTTATACATATCATTGATGGCATAGCCTACTTGAGCTTCCGCGCCATAAAACTTAGCTTTGTCTTGGGTGTAATCAACTAAGCGGAAGTTTTCAAAATTATCTTTGGTTGCGGCATAAATGTAGTTGTCATACCAGTTGTGGTACACATGAACGTGATAATCCAACTGATCTTTTTCATAATGGAAACCTAATTCTAGATTATTGGATTTTTCAACATCTAGATTTTCATTCCCACGTTCATAGGTATTGGTCGCAAAATGCTTGCCATCTGCATACAGCTCTTGCGCCAATGGCAACCGCTCTTGATGAGAACCCACCCAGGACAATTTATAATTGGGTGCAAACGCCCAATTCACAGCACCTGAATAAGAGATGCCATAATCATCATAGTCTTTTTGTGCAGAATCGATTTGAATTTTCTGCTGATCTACACGGGCGCCCAGCTCGACATGAAAATCACCAAATTGTTTATGCTCTAAACCAAACACACTCCATTTTTGGGTTTTATTTGGATTCATCAGTGACTCTTCACCACTAATATTGAGCTTTTGCTGATTGTATTGTGCTCCTATCACACCTTCCCAATCCGCAATCGGGTTATGCACCAACTCTAAACGACCATCGTAACCTTTACTTTTAAAGGTTGTTGCCGCTGTATCGCCTTCAATTTCATCATGTTGATAATCGGTATAACTTGCATGTGCACGGATTTTTTGGAAGCCCGCAAACGGATTCGCAAGTTCGGTACGGAAATCATAACGTTCTGACTTTAAATCAACCCATGGGCCTGCGGCATCATGATCGTGATCATGTTCATCATGCGCTGAATGATCATGCTCATCGGTATGCCCATGGTTGTCATGACCATCACAGTGTAAATGGTCATCATGTGGATGACAGCTTTCATATTCATGACTATGCCCCGGCAAGCCATATTGGTCTTGACGGTTGCTATAAGACAGTCCAGCAAAACCACGATCATGAATCCATGACGCGCCCACACTGACATTTTGCCCTTCTGCAAAAGTGTTGCCAACGCGGCGTTCTTTTTCTAATTCACCATCATGATCATGGAAATAATTGGGTGCAATATAGTCATTGGCTTTGCGTTTCGAGCCTTCTACACGGATGGCAAATTGCTCACCTAAAGCAGCCGTCACACCGGCACTCGCCAATTTTTCATCACTGCCTGAGTTATAACGAACCCCAACTTGCCCTTCATAACCTTTATCAGGAATCGCCGTTGGAATTTTCTGATCCGTCACATTGACCAAACCGCCAACTGTGCCTGCCGCGTATAACAGCGTTGATGGCCCACGGATCACTTCAATTTGTTTTGCTAAAATCGGATCAACCGTAACCGCATGGTCAGGAGATAAGGTCGAAACATCTGCAGTCTCTGAGGCATGTTCTAAGACTTTGACACGAGGGCCATCTTGACCACGCAGCACAGGACGACTTGAACCTGCACCAAACTGATTTGAATATACACCCGGCTGTCCCGCTAGCGCATCACCAATTGTGACGCCACCTTGTGCAAGGGCTTTATGTTGAATGACATTATCGGCAACAGCAAAATCTGCCGCACTTTGGTTTAAGGGATGGACCTGAACATTAATGGTTTCGAGCTTTTGTACCTGTTGTTCTGGGTCATCGGCATAAAGGTTGGGTGCAATCACTGCAAAAATCGAAACAGTTATTAAATTTTTATGAAAAGACATGTTGGAGAGACTCAAATCAGGCTATTTTTGAATAATGTTATAATATAACATTTCATTTGTTTTGCAATAAAAAACATTCTAATCTACCCAAATCATATACACTCACTGATACCACATTGTATTTATTCATTTATTTATTTTAGTTCAATGCCTTTTACCATATCCCATGCTGTACTCGCACCGCCTATTTCCAAGTTAAGCGGAAACCGCCTGTCTATTGCAGCACTCGCAATTGGTAGCATGGTGCCGGATTTATTCCGTTTATTTACTAATGCTGACTATGCAGGTTCACATCAATGGTCGGGGTTAATTGTTCCAAACTTAATCCTAGGTCTGCTGTTTTGTGTGCTGTGGTATGTGCTTTATCGCCCGATGTTATTTGCTTTTTTTGGTTTAAATAAGCCGCTGCATCTACAGAATTTCAATCAATGCTGTGGGTTTATCCTAAGCCTCATCCTCGCACTCATCATTGGAACTTCGACGCATATTGTTTGGGATGGCTTGACCCATGTTGACTTTCGTACCTTTGCATTTAAGGATCTATTGAGTCTACCGATTCAATTTTTTGGTCATTCATATCCCCTACATCGCGTGTTGCAAATTGGATTATCTGGCTTGGCACTCCCCGTTTTGGCATGGATGATTTATCGTCATCATCTTCACTATCGAAGTACTGTAAACGTCCCCACAACCATCAAAGTCTATGTATATGGTTTAGCGGCCCTGTCTCTAGCTGCGGGAATCGCAAGTTATTTTTATTTTGCTGACAGTATTTACTCAGATGCCTTTGTGCATGACCTGTATGCCTATGTCGGCAAAGCCATTAATTATTTTTTTCGTGCATTTTTGGCCACGTTTAGCCTTGGTAGTCTGATATTTCTGATCTTAAGCAAGAGCACTAACATTTTTTCTACGTCATCGGCTTAAGCCCATCATTGACCGAAAATTTGCTGTAAATTTGGCAGTTTTAGCAATAAGTCCTTGTGACAAAACAGCCAAAAAGAGGCATAATCCCCTATTCGAATAAAAGCGGTGCGCTGTTTACGCATTCGCTGACCTTAACCCATATAGTTGGATTTCTAACGCTATGATGCGAACTCATTACTGCGGCTCACTTACTGAAGCCCAAATCGACCAAACCGTTACATTATGCGGTTGGGTTCACCGTCGCCGTGACCACGGTGGTGTAATCTTCCTTGACATGCGCGACCGTGATGGCCTTGTTCAAGTAGTGATTGACCCTGATACTCCTGAAGCTTTCGCGACTGCTGATAAATCACGTTCAGAATTCGTATTAAAAATTACAGGCCGTGTACGTCGTCGTTACGCAGGTACTGAAAACGCGAATATGACTAGCGGTCAAATCGAAGTTCTTGGTAAAGAAATCGAAGTGCTTGCTGGTTCAGAAACTCCGCCATTCCCATTGAATGACGACAACACAAATATTTCTGAAGAAGTACGTTTGAAATATCGTTTCTTGGATATCCGTCGTCCAGAAATGTTAGATCGTCTTCGTTTCCGTTCTAAATTGACTAACCTAATTCGTAACTACTTCGAAGAAAATGGTTTCCTAGACGTTGAAACACCGATTTTGACTCGTGCGACTCCTGAAGGTGCGCGTGACTATTTAGTACCAAGTCGTGTTTCTAACGGTAGCTTCTACGCACTTCCACAATCTCCACAACTATTCAAACAGTTGTTAATGGTTGGCGGTATCGATCGTTACTACCAAATTGCTAAATGTTTCCGTGATGAAGACTTACGTGCTGACCGTCAGCCTGAATTCACACAAATCGACGTTGAAACATCGTTCATGAGTGACGATGACATCATGGATTTAATGGAACGTTTAACGGTTAAGATGTTCAAAGAACTTCTAAACGTTGAATTCGACAAATTCCCACGTATGACGTATGCAGATGCAATGCGTGACTATGCATCTGACAAGCCTGATATGCGTATTCCTTTGAAATTGGTTGACGTTGCAGACATGATGCAAGACGTTGAGTTCAAAGTATTCGCTGGTCCTGCAAAAGATCCTAAAGGCCGTATTGTTGCGCTTCGCGTACCAGGTGCTGGCGCGCTTCCACGTAGCCAAATTGACGAATACACTAAATTCGTTGGCATTTATGGCGCGAAAGGCTTGGCTTACATCAAAGTCAACGAACTTGAAAAAGGTATTGAAGGTCTTCAATCTCCAATCGTTAAATTCATCGAGCCAATCGTGCTTGATCTATTGAAACGTGTTGGCGCTGAAAATGGCGATATCGTATTCTTTGGTGCGGACAAAGCGAAAATCGTAAACGATGCGATGGGTGCTTTACGTATTAAAGTCGGTCACGACATGAAACTTGCAACTTGCGAGTGGGCGCCACTTTGGGTTGTTGACTTCCCAATGTTCGAAGAAACTGATGACGGTAAATGGACGTCTGTTCACCACCCATTCACGCTGCCAAAATCAAGCGTTGAAGAAGTGAAGAACAACCCAGGTGCTGCACTTTCTGTTGCTTACGATATGGTATTGAACGGTACTGAAATCGGTGGTGGTTCATTACGTATCTTCAACCTAGAAATGCAAAAAGCGATCTTTGAAGCGCTTGGTATTTCTGAAGAAGAAGCAGAAGAGAAATTCAGCTTCTTGCTTAACGCCTTGAAATTCGGTGCGCCTCCTCACGGTGGTTTAGCATTCGGTCTTGACCGTTTAGTGATGTTGATGACTGGTGCATCTTCTATCCGTGACGTGATTGCATTCCCGAAAACTAAGACTGCGGAATGTCCTTTAACTCAAGCGCCTGCGCCAGTTGAGTCAACTCAACTTCGTGACCTTGGTATTCGTTTACGCGAAAAACCAAAAGCTGAAGAATCTAAATAATCTTACATTTTAAGATTTAGATTTTAAGTTTCAAAAAACCCTGCGCTATGCAGGGTTTTTTATGTCAACCTACAAAAGGTGGTAGAAAACCTACAAAACATAAATTAAAGATTTGATGTACTTTGCTAATATCAAAACGCTTCAAGTACGTTATGATGTTGCACTACATCCTTTGAGCAATGGACAGCTCAATTTTCCACTTCCGATTATTTTGTTTTTAGATTCAGATCTTTTTGTACTTTTCATTGAATAAGTCCGGTCTCTTGACAAAATTTATTTTATTCCATGCTGTAAATTTTGAGACCTTGTGATCCATGTACTTTCTATTCAAAATCATCGCATTACTGCCGCTTTGGCTGTTACAAAACTTGGCTTTGATGATTGCGTGTATTCTTGATCTGTTTAATTCATCGATCAAACGTATCACTAGCATCAATATTCAACTAGCCTACCCAGATTTGTCAGAGACAGCTCAGAGACAGCTCGTCAGTCAAAGTATCCGTAGCCAATGCCTGACCTATATTGAATTTATTAAATGTTGGGGGATGCCGCCGAGTTATAGCCTGAACTTATTGAAAAACATTTATGGTGAAAATATCCTCACGGAAGCACTGGCAAATAAAAAAGGTGTCATTGTTGTGGTTCCGCATTTTGGCTGTTGGGAACTACTCAATGCATGGCTGAACTTGTATACAGAACCGATGATTATGTATAAACCGAATAAAAATAAAGGGATCAATCGTTATCTGTTAGAAGCACGAGAGAAGTTCAATGCAACCTTAGTCCCGACAGATGAAACGGGGGTCCGTGCCATTTTTAAACATTTGAAACAAGGTGGCCTAACGGTCATTTTACCAGACCATTTACCGAAGTCTTCTAGCGGTATTTATTCCAATTTTTTTGGGCAAAATACTTTATCGATCACGCTGGTTTCCAAACTTGCTGCAAAAACCCAATGCAATGTCATTGGATTAAGTTGTATCCGACAACCTAACCTACAGTACTTTGATGTGCATTGCCAAACCTTATCAGACGAGATTTTATCTAAAGACTTACAATGTTCTGTCGACACGCTCAACATTGCCATGCAAGACATCATTAACCAAGCACCAGAACAGTATATCTGGTCTTATAAACGTTTTCGGGTCTGCTTTGGCAATATCAATATGTACCGCAAATAAAGGTGATCTAAGAACATCTCAACCTTTAGAGTTGTATTCCGCAGGCTTGAATTAATCTTATTTAATTGAGATCAATTATCGACAGTGGCATAATAGCCTCAATTTCCACTTTAAGTGATTCTCCTATGGCTATGCGTCCTGAAGTCCGTCGTCGTGCAATCGTGTTGATTGTTTTTTCTGTCGTACAATGGTTGTTCATGCGCTACATTTTAGCCAACGAATTATTTAACTTAACTACCTATAACCGCATTGTTCTATTTTGTGTCAGCAGCCTTGCAGGTGCATTATTAATTTTTGTAGGTTTGATTTACATGGTGTTAAAGGGTAATGCGGAAAAGGACTCTTAAAACACTCTAAAGTCTCTTTTAAAAAATTAAATAGTATAGAAATTTTATAAACTGTTAACTAAAAATTTGACCTACTTTATATTTACATGAAATTTTATTTAGAAATAAAGTAGGATATAATTTTATAAAAACAGAATAAATTATTCGTATTCAATCATTTATACTTACTTAAGAATATTTTCAGAACTTTCTTTTTATATTTTTTAACATAACTTTTTTTCTTATTTTTTATTAACTGAATCTGTTCTCTTTCCTTTTGTAAATAACTATCTGTAACTGCATCTATTAGAGGCGGATGATCAAAAAGGTAAGAGGCATAAAAATTTACATATGGATATTTTACAATCACCCCTCCCCATTGATCACATAATTTGGGTGATTTGTGATATTGGAGTAAAATTTCAGCCATCTTACGATCTAAAACATAAGCATATGTAGAGGTCATATTTTCAATAAATAAAGGATGGATCTTTAATATATTTCGCTCAAATATTTTTTGCTCAATAAATCTACCATACACATTTTTAGCACAACTGAGTTGAATACCACCTAAGCTAAGAAAAAATGTAGAATTTAAGCTCAATTTTTCTATATGTGAATAGAACTCATCAAAATCAATCTCACTTAATAGTGAAATTGCATCATCTTCAAATACAAATGCCAAATTAGCATCTGTATCTAAAAAGTCTTGATAAGCTTTTAAATGAGACAGTGTACAACCTAATTCACCTGGCGTTAAAGGTCTACTTTTTCCTAATACCCCCAAATGAAAATACTCATCAACTGTTAATTTTTTACCAACTACCCCAATTTTATTAAATGAACTTGAATTTCTAAATATTCTTTGCTTAAAAAAATCTACTAGTCGTTCACTATTTTCTTTCTCGATAGAAATCACATATTTTTTCATGAACTGATTAAAAATAAATGCTAAATTGATAGCTAAATCATATCATTTGTATGTCTAACTATTCAATTGTTAGAGAATCTTAATTAAAAATAGAGTTATATATGCGGTTTATTGTTAAAAAATGGTTTTCATTTCTACAAAAAAAAAGAGAGTTAAAATTTAACTCTAGATGGTACCTACGCTTTGGCCAACTACAGTTGCCTTTTGAACCCCAGCAAATTCTATCCTTACATGAAATTCATGCACCTGAAGGGCACGTTTATGCCGATCCATTTATTGTAGAAGAAAATGGACGTACATATATTTTTATTGAAGAAGTTTCACCTGAGCATCCTGTTGGTTATTTATCTGTCATGGAAGTTTTTCAGGACGGTCAATACAGTCCACCTACTCCAATTATTCAGTGCTCTTATCACCTTTCTTATCCTTGTATATTCAAACATGAAGATATTTGGTACATGATTCCTGAAAGTGCAGCCAACCAAAGTATCGAGTTATGGAAATGTACAAATTTTCCATATTCTTGGGAATTTGATCGTACATTAATAAGTCATATAAATGCTGCAGATACTACACCGTATTATCAAAATGGAATGTGGTATCTATTTACCGCGATTAAAAATCAAAAATCAAAAAAATATGGTAATGAACTCCATATTTTTTACAGTGAGAATCTACTGAGTAGTGATTGGCAACCACATCCTCAAAACCCAGTTAAAAAAGGCATTGTGCAATATCGCCCAGGTGGTCACTTGAGCATGATCAACAATAAATTAGTCCGCCCATCACAGGACTCTCTGAAACGCTATGGTGGCAGCTTAGACCTCAATGAAGTTACAAAACTTTCTCCAGAACACTACGAAGAGAAATTTTGGATGAAATTAGATAGTGAGTGGCACCCGAATGATAATGGCTGTCATACCTTTAATATTTTTAACCAACATATTGTGATAGACGCAATTCGTGAAACCCCTAAAAAACTTTAACTTAATTTTGATACAAATTTTCAGTTTGCTGCAACATTGATTCAAATTTTAGGTTTTGCTCTGCTTTTATAAATGCTGCTTCGAATAGAGGGAGCATTTCAGCTCTAGGTTTTAATTCCCTCGATATCAAGTTCGCCATCTGTTCACTCGAATTCGGTTCACAGATAAACTGCCCATCAATAAAGTCAGGCACCATCCCAACATCAGTCGATAGAGTTGGTACGTGACTCAATAGAGCTTCAGCCAAAGTAATAGGACCACCTTCTTTTAAAGAAGAAATTACGAAGCAATCTACCTGAGCAAGTAAATCAGAAATATCTGACCGAAAACCCAATAGTTTTACACGATCATTTAAGTTAAGTTGGTCGATCTGAGTTTTCAGCGATTGGTACTGAGTCCCATCCCCTACAATCCATAATTCAGCATTGATATTTTTCCAAGCATCAATCAGGATATGAAAGCCTTTCACTGTTTCCAATCTACCAATCGCCAAGGCAATGGTAGGCTGATTTTCACATTTCACTTTATTATTAATTTGATTAATATCTTGATCTACACCATTCCAAATCACATGAACTGATTTTGAAATCGGAAATTTTGCTTTAATTTTCCCACTCACAGCAATGATGTCATCAAACGCCATGAATGGTTTTAAATTACTTTTCATCCCATGTACGGTGACAATCTTTTTACAAGAAAACTGCTTTAACCACGGTGCTAAAATACTTGCTGCTTTACTTGCCTGAACATGTAAAACGTCTGGTTGAAGTTGCTTTATTTGTTTAACTAACGCATAAATGAGAAACGGATTCCAGCGACTTCTAGAAAAATCAAATGGATGTAGTGTGATATGACCACTTAGTTTTTGTTGATAGGAACGATCTGCAATTAAATGAACTTCATGACTTTGCGCCAATCCACGACATAAATCTAATGTATGTTTTTCCAACCCCCCCATACCACCATTCGTTGCCATGACCTGTACAATTTTCATGATTACTCCGACTTCATATTTTTTTGTATCAACTGCTTGAGACGCTCTGCACGGCGACGAAGTTTTTTATGCATTAAGAAATCAGACCAATAAGACCATGGAATAATCTCCTTACTCTTTAATGTTGATTTAACATCAATACATTTTAATCTAAGCCCACCTCGATGATGTTGAACAACTAAATTACCCGAGTTTAAATCAAATAGTGGAATATTATGTTGAATTAGCCAATCCGTTAACTGATCAATCGAGTGACATACAGCCTCTATATTCAATGGTATTTGATGCTTGAGATAATGATGAAGACTAAGCGATACCTCACCTTGCTCATCCCGAATTAACTCACAACTAAGAATTAGTTGTGCATGAACAACTTCTAACTTCAAACAAGAGGCAATAAATTGATGTAATTCATGCTCATCAATACGTCTTTTTAAACGCTGATATGCACTCCATTCAATGTAATTTTCATTAAACCGATAAAAATGAGCGCTTAAAAAGCGTTGGATTTTTTGGCGAAAATTCTTAATTTGACGTTGTTCTGGAGGTAAATCTATTTTTAAACACACCTGAGGATCGGAAGGTGAAATCACGCAATAACGATTTGCTCCCGCCCCCAAATACTCTGCTGACTCTAACTTAGCAACTGAAAACATGATCCTTCCATTCATAGTCTTCGGTATAAGGCTGTGAGAAAATAGTCTCTAACATGAACTTTGTGACACGTTTTGAACTATAGCTAGAATGCGTTCTGTTCCAACCAGCTTCAGCAATCACTTTTGCTTCCTCGGGATGATTCACATAATATTGAACCTTATTTGCTAAATCATCAACATCACTAAAATACACCACTTCTTTATCTGAAAATAACGTCTCAAATCCAGGAATATGAGGTGTGAAGGTCAATAACCCATTACCTGTCAGTTGTGTAATACGATCTGATGTATATAAATCTAATGAATTCGCACGTGAATAGTTTAAGCCCATACGGGATTGACTTAAAACTTTAAAATATTCCGCACCAAAAACTTTTGGATCTTCATCAAAACCGCAATAACGTGTAGGAATATGTTTAATTTTTTGTTGCAAACTACGAATAAATTGAGTACGTTCCACATCAGAAGATGAACCACAAAAGACCAATTCATTCACAAATTCATTTTTTTCAAAATTTTTTAGACTATCAACAGCATCCAGACTCATATTTGGCATATAAGCCACTTTATTGCCATTTCCTAAAGTCTTTAATAACTCACCACTTGTGGTGACAAAAATACAATCTAAATAAGGCGACCATTCTTTAATAAAATTCGCTTTCTTATCTACGCAAATCCAATCAACATACCAAAATGCTACTTTCGTTTTGGGATATTGTGCTTTAACTTGTTTTAACGTTTCCGTACTCAATAATGATGAATGGCCTATTAGGATTAAATCTGGTTCAAAATTTTTTACAACTTTTAATACTTCTTGATTTGCCCATTTTTTACCAACTTTTTTAGTGCGCCAAATGGTGCCATAATAAGCCATATCATGAAAAGAGAAGTCATAAACATGATGGCCATTTAAAATTAAGCCTGCTGATATTTTTCGATCAGTATTATAAAATTCTGCACCTGATTTTTTAAATGCAAAATTATTAATATGTAATATTTTCATAAACTAACTCTATAATAGTAAGCCAATATCAAGTTGCAGACTTTAAAAATCTTCATAAATAATCTAACTAGACTATTTTACAGAATAATCCATTAAAATTTCATAGAAATTTATATGTAAAATTCCCTACTTTAAAATAAAAGAACTTTCAATTTAATGATTTTTTCAAAATTATAATTCACCTCATATGCCCTTCTTCTAAATCTTTATAAGAAACATAATCATCCCAATCAAAAACGGTGACATTTTGATTATCTTCGATATTCGCCAACGATTTTTTAGGATCTAATAATGGTGTTTTCACCCCCAATAAATCTGCATAAATATGCATATAATCATAGGCACTCACAGTCTTGTTATAGTAGTTTTTGGCCTGCGCATCGCTACGTAATACAAAAAATGGAACCTGATAATTATCTTTAAAATCATTATCTACATGATATGAATCTTCATCCACGGTCATACCATGATCAGAAAAATAGGTCACACTGAAACTACGCTGATCAGCCTTCAAAGAGGTATATATCTGTTCTATAAAGTGATCCAACTTATTGATCGAAGATAAATAACAATTAATCGTTTCAGGTTTATTCGCATACATACGTGGTGCCTTAAACAGACGTTCACAAGCATCCGGATGTGAACCCATCATATGAATAAAAATTACATTTTTTTGATTAGCATATTTTTTTAACTGGGCCTGTAATATTTCGACCAATTTGTCGTCATCAATATTACTCGACATATAGTTACCACTTTTCAGAAAAAACTGATGATCGGCATGAATCGCAATTTTAGAAATTGCCGTATCATTTTTCCCCATAAATCCCTGATTTGAAATCCACATGGTGTTATAGCCAGCTTGTTTTGCAAGCGTCACCACATTTTTTGCAATTTGAGGTTCACGGTTTTGATCGACCAAAGTCAGCGTTCGAGTCAGACTGGTTACCGTATTTGGTGCTGTCGCGATGTAATGATCTACAACATCTAGTGGCATCTGATTTAAAAAAGGCGTGGTATCTTCTTTCGCACCGTAAAGTGATAAATGATCTCGCTGAACACTCTCACCAATGATAATCACTTGATTATCATAGCTAGCATTCACCTGCTGAATTTGCCAATCGACATCTTGCACATTATCTTCAAGGAGCTTGGCCTCTTCTTGTTTATATTTAACCGTCGCCAGTGCAGTTTGAACACCAAACACACTGACGCCGTTAGCAATAAAGATAAGTGCCAAAATCAGCTTGCGATAATTTCCCTGATTAGCTTGATTAAAAAATAAAATATAAAAACAGAGACTTAAAAAAATAATTAAGGCAAAAACAATATATTTAGGATTAACTACAGATAAAAATTCAAAGGCTTCATTGGTATTGCTTTGGAACATCGATGCCACGATTCCCAAAGACATGTGCCCTTGTAAGAACCCCGTCCCACTTGCAATATACAAGCTAATAACAAAAAACAGCGCAAGGAAAATGTACTTAAAAATACGACTATGTAATTGTTTTACAGCAATGAAAAAAAACGTACTCGAAAGAACCAAAACAAAGAATAAAGGAGCATCTTTGATTTCAGATAAATAGTCCCAAAAACCTAAGCCAATACAAAACCCAATCGAAAGTAAAAGCGGAAACAAATAGGTTTTTAGCATGACCTGACAACCCTTTAATATTATTCAAACATTGTCTAGTTAGACTGAAATGTTGGTAGAAATTTTTCGTCGGGTATTATCTATACTTTAGGGACCGAGTACAATCTTTTTGGCGATACGGTCAGTTTCTTTAAATTCGGTAGCGAGATTCAAATCAGTTAAAGTGGTCTGTAACGACACCAAACCTTGTTTTAAAATTTCATCTACAGACTTGGTAATCCGATCTTCCTTCAACCGATCCACTTCAATCACCCCGACTTTACAACCCGCGGTGAGAGCCTCGTAAATCATTGAAACACTATCTTCAGTTACCCAAACCGCTTCGGCTTTTTGCATTTCTTCGAAAATCCAACCTTGCGGAGTGACTTCAACTGGGAAAATCTGTACTTTTTCAATATTCTTTAACTGCTTTAATTCTACTAAAAACGCTTTTGGTGTGCGCCGTGAAGTGGTCAAAATGATTTCTGAATTTGGATTCAGCTCGACTATCTGTTCAATTGCATGAAGTACTTTAGCTGCATTCCACTGATGGCGTTTTGAAGAACCACCCAAAGCGATTAGGATTCGACCATGTTGATGCCGTTCTTCATTTACAATAGGATTTAACGCACCTTGTGTCGTTAGTACTTTATTTGATGCTTGAATACCATCGTGCTGTGGAATCACCGCATAATCAAACCATGCAAACGGCAAGCTTGGCTTCATTAAAATAATGGTTTTGGCTTTGTTATACACTTTGCCTAACAGCCATACTCGAAAATGTGTATGGCTGCCTACACCAAAAATATAGGTCGGCTCGTGTTCTACGGCATAAACTTGATGGCTAAACAGTGCAGACATAAGTGTAGCTATAGGCAAATCATCAATTGAAATTTCTTGAAAAGTGACTGCTTCCTGAGATTGGCGCTGCATGGCTTTAAATAAACCCAAAGCTTGTGAGCGATGTCCTGCTTTACCATCACTGACATAAACAATATGCATAGTCACGTTCCAAAATTTTCAATATCTTCAAGCCAATAAAAAAGGCGAAACTTAGTTTCGCCTTTTCATTTTAACCGATCAGCTTATTTTACGTAAGTTAACCAGTGCGCATATTTAGGGTCTTTACCCTGAACCGCATTAAAGAATGCAGTTTGGATTTGCTCAGTGATTGGACCACGACAGCCTTCACCAATTTGACGGTCATCATATTCACGGATTGGCGTCACTTCAGCAGCAGTACCTGTGAAGAATGCTTCATCAGCGATATAGAATTCGTCACGTGTAATACGACGTTCAACCACTTCAAAACCAAGGTCTTTCGCAATTGTAATAATGGTTTGACGGGTAATACCATCAAGTGCACCACCCGCGATGTCAGGAGTATGAATCACGCCATCACGAACTAAGAATACATTTTCGCCTGAACCTTGACATACATAACCTTGTGGGTCGAGTAACATTGCTTCGTCATAGCCTGCATGCGCCACTTCTTGGTGTGCAAGAATGGACAAAGTATAGTTACCAGATGCTTTTGCTTTACACATGGTCACGTTTGGATGATGGTGCGTAAATGAAGACGTTTTAACACGAATACCCTTCGCCATCGCTTCATCACCAAGGTAAGCACCCCAGCTCCATGCAGCAACAACGGCATGAATTGTATTATCAGTTGCTGCAATACCTAATTTTTCTGAACCAATAAAAATAATTGGACGTAGGTAGCAAGAAGCCAACTTGTTTTCACGAACCACATCAATTTGAGCTTGTTCTAATGCTGCATGATCAAATGGGACTTTCATTTGATAAATTTTTGCAGAATTTAATAAACGCTTAGTGTGTTCTTTTAAACGGAAAATAGCCGTTCCATTCGGAGTTTCATAAGCACGGACGCCTTCAAACACACCCATGCTGTAATGCAATGTATGTGTTAATACGTGAGTTTTCGCCTCACGCCAGTCAACCAATTGTCCATCTTGCCAAATAAAACCATCACGATCAGCCAAGTTCATGGCACACACTCCAAATTTTTATACACAGTCATTTTTATCCAATGCAAACGTTGCAGTTGGATCAATTAATCTTTGCCATAGCTTGCAAACGACCACTCGGGTATCGTGCCAATCGTCAGCTGAAACTTGCATGGATTGATTCGCAAGTGCTAAACGGTGGCTCTCGGCTCGTTCACGGAGATAAGCTTGAATCAATGCTGTCGCATCGGCGCTGGATAAGCAATCCGTTCTTGCGGCATCCTCAAGGATTCGTACGTTGTCAGAGTAATGGGCGAGATCGGGATTCGACCCACTCCATGCTAATACTGCATACTGTGCCATAAATTCGATGTCAACGATACCACCTGCATCTTGTTTTAAATGAAAAATTCCATCTTTTTGCTGCTCTTTAGAAGAACCTAGATGGTCTTTCATTTTTTGGCGCATTTTGAGCACTTCTGCACGAACATTGCTCTCATCTCGTGGCTGAGTCAAAATATTGCAGCGCAAGTTTTCAATTTCAATCCGTAAACTGTGCTCGCCTGCAATGGTTCTGGCACGGACCAAAGCTTGATGCTCCCAGACCCAAGCATTTTTATGTTGATATTGCTCAAAAGCTTTTAAGCTGGTCACCAATAACCCCGCCTCTCCCGAAGGTCGTAAACGGGTATCCACTTCATACACTCGACCATCTAGGGTTTGCGTAGTCATTAAGGACATAAATTTTTGTGCAACCCGCATGGCAAATTCAAAGCCACTAATTGGTTTCTGTCCATCGGTATCGGCTTGTTCGTCCATATAGTGAATAAACACCAAATCCAAGTCCGAACCATAACCTAGCTCGATGCCACCCACCTTGCCATAGCCAATTACCGCAAAAGCCGTGTGATCAATCGAACAACGTTGCCCTTCTGCATCGATTGGATAGCCATGTTTTTTGGCAACAATTTGATATGCCAAATGCAAGGTTGCATTCACCGACACTTCAGCAATATCGGTCAATGCATCCGACACTTTCATCAACGGACTTTCTGCCAAAACATCACTAGCAGCAACCGCTAAGACATTGGATTTTTTAAACAATCTAAGAACACGCATTTGATCTTCAACTTGATCAATTTCAATTCGAAGCAGTTGTTGACGTAGAGAGTCTTCTAAATCTTTACGCTTTGGCAGCTCAAAATCCATCGACAAAAACTCGTCCAACAGCACGGGATAATGCGTCAATTCTTCGCAGATCCACGGACTCACTGTTGCCATTTTCACTAATCGTTGTAATGCCCCTTTGCTCTCAATCAGCATCACCAAATAGACCGTACGGCGCAGCACCGACTCCACCAAAGGCATGAGACGTAGTAAGGCCACCTGAGGTTTATCTGACTGTAATATCGCCTCAATAAGATGTGGCCAAAAGGTTTTTAAGCGCTGTACAGCTTTGGCAGGTAATTTTTTCAGCGAATGTCCATACCAAAATTCGTGAATTAAATTTTTGGCATCATCATCTAAAACATCATTTAACTGTGCTTCTAAATGACTAAAGCTTTCCAATAACGGATCGGGTTCTTTTTCTTTAATAAGATGTTCAAATTGGTAAATGACTTTGGCACGCTTCTGATTGAGTACATTCAAAAAGTCAACCCAAGATGCAAAACCTAAAGTATCTAAAATACGTTGGCGTGGTTCAGGCTCATGTGGCAACGATTGGGTTTGCTGATCATTGAGCGCTTGTATCGCATGTTCAATGCGACGTAAAAATAAATATGCATCTTCTAGATCAGCAACTGCGGTTTTTTCTAATAATCCAACTTCACCTAAATGATGCAGACTCACTAAACATTGACGGTCTTGCAACTCGAGTTTTGAACCGCCATAGATGAGCTGAAAGACTTGAACAATAAACTCAACTTCACGAATTCCGCCTGCACCGAGTTTAATATCATCTTCGATATTACGACGTAGCACTTCACGTTCGATCATGGCCTTCATTTCACGCATGGCTTCGAAAGCGGTGTAATCGACATATTTACGGAAGACGAAAGGTCGGGTCATTTCTAGTAACTCTGCGCCTTCTTTACCGCCCGTGACGATACGTGCCTTAATCCAAGCATAGCGCTCCCATTCACGTCCATGCTGGCTTAAATATTTTTCTAATGCCGCATGACTGATTGCCAAGGCAGAACCATCACCCCATGGGCGAAGGCGCATATCTACACGGAAGACAAAACCATCTGCCGTAATATGGTCAAGCAGGTAAATTAATTTTTGTCCCCACAAAATACAGAACTGCTGTACATCGATACATTTTCGACCATTGGTTTCGCCCTGTTCATCAAAGGCAAAAATAAGATCAATATCACTTGAAAGATTAAGTTCCTGTGCACCAAGTTTTCCCATGGCAACCACAATCAGGTCTTGAACTTTCCCCTTATAGCTTAGCGGTTCGCCATATTTCGCAATCAACGGCTTTAGTGCAAAATCTTTTGCCGCACAGATGGATGCATCGGCAAAGTCTGAAAGCTCTCGAGTTAAGGTGACGACATCGGTGAGTTGATTGGCATCTTGCCAAATCCAACGAAACATCAGACGTGCGCGCAGCACACGAATTGCACGCATCCAACTATTTTCATCTTGGATATCGGCGAGGCTGCTTGCGACAAAATGTTGAATTTGTGCCGTACTCAGCGAGGTTTGAAACTGATCAATTGCATAGTCTTGTTCTAAACTGGCCTGATGGATTCCGAGCACCTGTTCAGCATATTGACTGGCACGTAATGTTTTCTGCAATTGCTCCGCATTCATTTCACAAACCCTAGCGTGATTTTTTTCTAGTTATAACAGTTGATAACGCTTAGGGAAAAGTATTTTTAGGCTTTTATACCAATAGATGCGCATTAAAGTTCACTTAAGGTCGCATCTTTCTGTGCACTGCTGCTCTCGGTATTTAGGGTTTGATGCAGGCTCGTCGCCTGTGGCAGCCAGACTTTAAATTGTGTGCCTTCACCTTCTTTCGAGTTCACCACAATTTCACCCTGATTTAAGTCCACAAAACGTTTACAAAGGACTAAACCCAACCCCGTACCACGTTCTCCTGCCGTACCTTTAATACTAACCGTCAGTTTTTGCTGAAATAAATCATCAATCTGAGCTTGGGTCATCCCCAATCCAGTATCTTGAATAGTGAATACAACCCGTTCTCCATCTCGATCGGCTGAAATCGTCACCACACCTCTACCATCGGTATGGGTAAATTTCAATGCGTTTGACACCAAGTTTTGCATCACTGATGTGATCATATTGATATCTGCATTGACTTTAATGCCTTCAGGCACGGCATTGATCAATCGAATATTTTTCTTCACAGCCAAGCTATTTAAGACATCACTCACAATTTTTGCAGACTGATGTAAATCAAAATTAATCGGGTGATAAACAAAGCGACCACCTTCTGCCATAGCCCAGTTCAACAGGCTTTCTAAGAGGTTATACGTCGATTGTGTGGTGTCATATAAATAGTCTGCAATATTTTGAACGCTTGAATCATCTAAGGTATTGCGTTCCTGCGCCAAAACTTCAGAAAAGCCCAATAGACCATGAAAAGGTGCTCTTAAATCATGCGCAATAATTTGGAAAAATTTAGTCTTACTAAAATTAAGTGCCGACTGCTGTTCATAGGCTTCTTTTAATTCGGCATTTTCAACGCGAAGTTGAATAATATTGACTAGACTTTGTACAAATTCTTCAACGATTTTTAATTGTTTGGATTCAAATGCAGTGACTTGATCATCAAATAAAATAACTTTACCGATAGATTCTTGATCATATTTTAAATCGAAAGCGACTAAACGCTGATGCCCTAATCCAAGTTCTTGCATATAGTTAGAATAAGCTTGGTAATTTTCAGCGTCTCGGTCTATACGAGAACGTTCAGCAAAAAACTGATCTAGACGATCATCATCAGCTTCGGCCATAAATGCCTTAAATATGTGCTCTGACGCATACCATATATAAGGTTCATTTTTAAATGCGAGGACAGCATTATCGACTTGCACAATACCACGCGCAAACTTTAAAAATTCTGCAATGCGGTTGTCGTCCGTATAAACCCCCATCAATAAAGACAAACGACAGGCAGTTAATAATTCGGTTTGTGTACCAATATCCAGTAAACGTAAAGCCATCCCGTTGCTCTCCTCAGGGTTTATCTTAAAGATAAAAACCAACTGTTCTGTTCAAGATTAATAGCAAAAATAGCCCAAACACTCAATAACAAAACCCAACAAAAAAACAAACATCATTTACGAATGCGCTATTTAATCGAACTTTCATCCAATTAGAAAATAAAAATATCTATAAAGAACATCATATTAAATGCAATACAAAAATTAAAACAATAAAATTAGAAACTTAAATTAATTTAAATTTTATTGACTGTTTATTTTAAATCGTACTTTTCGCGTTTTATTCAAACTAAAAACATGACCAAAAGAAATATTCACTTACATAAGACCTAAAAAACTAGGCTTAATTTTCTTTAACTACATCACAAAAAACAGTGAGTTTTATGATTATTCTACGACCAGATTGCTCATCAGGATGCTCGTTTCAGTCAGCTACACTAAATGAATCTATTTTTAAGTTTTTCTATTAGACTAATTTATTAGTTTTTATCAGTTGTGTGTGTCATTTGAGCGTTAAACCATACCTGCTCGCTTTTACTTTATTAAACTGAGCTAAAGATTCGTTTCATGCTTCTACTGTACATGAACTCATTCACCCAAATGACTGAAGCTAAAAAATAGCCATGCCTTATTCATCAGATATATAAGTTATCGTATAAACATTCCGAGAGCGCTCAAAGTCAAATAGAGCATTGAACTCACGTCGTTCTTTTATAAAGTCACAGATCCTGACTAATTTTCGAACTTACGCACCAAATCTACACCTAAAAGCTAAGGCTTTCAGTTTGACCTGTCCTACGCTTTGCTTTACAACTAAATTTCGAACGAGCCATAAAGAACAGATCAGCCCCAAGAAAACGATATAAATTTAATTGTTCAATAGCTTTAAGCTATGAATAACAAGCTTTCAATATTCCCCTTCTCGGTTTTGCGCTAAAATTGGGCGTCAAACTGCACTTCTTTTGTATCATTTTTCTACGAAATGACCACATCACAGGATCTTGCGTTGACTGAAAAGCAATGAACCCCGATACTTTCATAGTTTTATTTAAGCAAATCGGTTCATAGAGGCGAGCCACAAGCTCGGACCTCAAAGACACAATCTAAAGCAAGGGGCTATATATGGCTGGTGGAAAGTCAACTATCATCTACACACTGACCGACGAGGCGCCATTATTGGCGACTTACTCTCTGCTGCCGATCATTGAAACCTTTACTAAACCTGCTGGCGTTGAAATCGTTAAACGCGATATCTCAGTTGCAGCACGTGTACTCGCTGAATTTTCAGACTACCTAAGCGAAGAACAAAAGGTGCCAAATAACTTGGCAGAGCTTGGACAATTAACCCAAGATCCAAGCACAAACATTATCAAACTTCCGAACATCAGTGCTTCAGTTGGCCAATTAACTGCTTGCATTAAAGAATTACAGTCTAAAGGTTTTGCAGTTCCGAACTACCCAGAAAACCCAGCGACTGAGGAAGAAAAAGAAATCAAGGCGCGTTATAGCAAATGCCTAGGTTCTGCTGTAAACCCTGTACTTCGTGAAGGTAACTCTGACCGCCGTGCACCTACTGCAGTAAAAAATTACGCGAAGAAACATCCTCACTCTATGAGCGAATGGAAACAGTGGTCACAAACTCACGTTTCTCACATGGACGAAGGTGACTTCTACCACGGCGAAAAGTCTATGACTTTAGACCGCGCTCGCAATGTAAAAATGGAATTGATCACTAAGTCTGGTGAAACTATTGTTCTTAAGCCTAAAGTTGCGCTTCAAGACGGCGAAATCATCGACTCAATGTTCATGAGCAAAAAAGCACTTTGCGACTTCTATGAAAAAGAATTAGATGATTGTAAAGAAGCAGGCATTTTGTTCTCTCTACACGTAAAAGCGACCATGATGAAGGTGTCTCACCCAATCGTTTTCGGTCACTGTGTGAAGATTTACTACAAAGATGCATTCGAAAAACACGGCAAATTGTTTGATGAGTTAGGTATTAACATCAACAACGGTATGTCTGGTCTTTACGAAAAAATTGAAACTCTTCCGACTTCTCTTCGTGAAGAAATCATTGCTGACTTACATGCTTGCCAAGAACACCGTCCTGCACTTGCAATGGTTGATTCTGCAAAAGGCATCACTAACTTCCACTCACCTAATGACGTAATTGTAGATGCATCTATGCCCGCAATGATCCGTGGTGGCGGTAAAATGTGGGGTGCTGACGGCAAACAGTACGACTGTAAAGCTGTAATGCCTGAATCTACTTTCGCGCGTATCTACCAAGAAATGATCAATTTCTGTAAATGGAATGGTAACTTTGACCCACGCACTATGGGTACTGTACCTAACGTTGGTTTGATGGCGCAAAAAGCTGAAGAATACGGCTCACACGACAAAACTTTCGAAATCGCTGAAGCGGGTGTTGCAAACATCACCGACCTAGAAACTGGTGAAGTGTTGATGTCACAAAACGTGGAAGAAGGCGATATCTGGCGTATGTGCCAAGTGAAAGACGCTCCGATCCGTGACTGGGTGAAACTTGCTGTGACTCGTGCACGCAACTCAGGCATGCCTGCGATCTTCTGGCTTGACCCGTACCGTCCACACGAAAACGAACTCATCAAGAAAGTTCAAACTTACTTGAAAGAGCACGACACTACTGGTTTAGACATTCAAATCATGTCTCAAGTACGTGCTATGCGTTATACACTTGAACGTGTTGCTCGTGGCCTAGATACAATTTCTGTAACTGGTAACATCCTACGTGACTACCTAACAGACTTGTTCCCGATTATGGAATTGGGTACTTCTGCGAAAATGCTTTCTATCGTGCCTCTAATGGCTGGTGGCGGCATGTACGAAACTGGTGCGGGTGGTTCTGCGCCTAAACACGTACAACAACTTGTAGAAGAAAACCACTTACGTTGGGATTCTTTAGGTGAGTTCTTGGCACTTGCTGTTTCTCTTGAAGAAATGGGCATCAAAGAAGACAACGCGAAAGCTAAACTTCTTGCAAATACACTTGATGCTGCGACTGGTAAATTGCTTGACAATGACAAGTCTCCATCACGTCGTACTGGCGAACTTGACAACCGTGGCAGCCACTTCTACCTTGCTAAATACTGGGCTGAAGAACTTGCTGCGCAAGACGAAGATGCAGAGCTTAAAGCGAAATTCGCTCCTCTTGCTCAAGCACTTGCTGAAAACGAAGAAAAAATCGTTGCAGAACTTGCTGAAGTTCAAGGTAAAGCCGCGGACATCGGTGGTTACTACGCTGTAGATACAGCAAAAGTAAATGCTGTAATGCGTCCAAGCGCAACTTTAAATGCTGCTCTTGAGGCTGCTCAATTAAGTTGATGCTGAACTAATGCAAGTTAGGGATGTAAAAAACCAGCGCGAAAGCGCTGGTTTTTTTATACCCTCATTTATATAGTGTTATGACAACTCTTTCATTTAATGCTTAGATCTAAATTTTATGAATGTGATTTATCAAAGGTTAGGATTTTTCATTCAACTACAGCCCTAAAATAAGGAAAACCTAAAATGGCAAATTCATGGGGAATACCAAAGCACATAGAGGATGCGGTCTCGGAGCGAGACCTGTGCTGTGTATATTGCGGCAAAAAGTTTGGCACTGAAAGAGCCAACAAGAAGTCTTGGGAACACATTATCAACGATATAAGAATTACAACCTTAACCAATATTGCATTGTGCTGTGTTGGCTGCAATGCATCTAAAGGCAATAAAGACTTAGCAACTTGGTTCCACTCTGAGAATGCTCGAAAAAGAGGTGTCAACACTGAGACAATTGCAGATGTCATCAAAGTAGCTTTAGATAGTTAATAAATCTTTTAAATACTACAAGCCCTATAAGACACCCGATCAATCACATTTGATTATTGTATTGATCTAATAATTTAAGCTTAGCATCTGATTCCACCATGAGTACCCAAACAAAATTCAGGTACTCATTTTACGAAGTGACCACCTGAAACGTGGCTAGTGAAATCATTGGAAATTTTCTAGGAATTTTATATAATTCATTACTTTTAGACATAAAAAAACCCAAGTCTTAATAAGCTTGGGGTCTTTTAGAATTTTGGTCCCGAGGGTCGGACTCGAACCGACACATCATCTCTGATAGTGGATTTTGAATCCACCGCGTCTACCAATTTCACCACCTCGGGAAGGTGTTGAAACGTATAATAAACTGTTTCAAAAACTTGTCAACGCATGATGTTCTCATTTGATTAAAAATAAACCGTATAAGAATTTTTAGATGGATAATCCATCAATTTCAGCGTTAAAACCCAAAAAAGCTTATACTAAGCCAAATTTCATTATCCCCTTTTCAGATTTCTTAACATGCAACTTTCTGACTTTAACTTCAATCTCCCCGACGAACTCATTGCCCGCTATCCACTCGAAACACGTAGTGCATCACGTCTGCTCCATCTCGATCTAAATGGCGAATATCACGACCATCATTTCACTGACATTTTAGACTTGCTCAATGAAGGTGACTTATTGGTACTGAACGATACCAAAGTGATGAAAGCCCGCTTAAAAGGCAAACGCGCTACAGGTGGTGCAATTGAAGTCTTGGTTGAACGTATTCTTGACCCAAAAACCGCACATTGCCACATTAAAGCCAGCAATACGCCTAAAGAAGGTGCGGAATTATTTATTGGTCCAGACGAAGTTAAAGTGACCGTTCAAGGCCGTCATGAAAACTTATTTGTTGTGGAATTTTCACAGCCTATTTTACAAGTTTTAGATTTATACGGTGCTTTACCGATTCCGCCTTACTTTAACCGTGAAGCAGAAGCGATTGATACCGAACGTTACCAAACTGTTTTTAACGATCCGACCAAATTGGCTTCAGTTGCAGCACCAACAGCAAGCTTACATTTTGATGAAGCGCTACTCAAAAAATTGGCAGACAAAGGTGTGAATAAAACCTTTGTTACCTTGCATGTGGGTGCAGGCACATTTTTACCCGTACGTACCAATGACATTGAAAATCACATCATGCACAGCGAATGGTGTGACGTGTCAGAAGAATCTATGGCTTTAATCCGTGAGACAAAAGCACGTGGCAATAAAGTCATTGCTGTCGGTACTACAGCGACTCGCGCGACTGAAAGTGCCGCTCAAGCCAATGGCGGCGAACTCAAGGGCTGGACAGGTGATACGCAAATCTTTATCTACCCTGGTTATGAGTTCAAAGTGGTCGATCGTTTAATTACCAACTTCCATTTACCTGAGTCTACCCTGCTCATGTTAGTGTCAGCGTTGTCTAATCGAGACAATATTTTGAATGCCTATCACCATGCCGTCGACAGCCAATATCGCTTCTTTAGTTATGGCGATGCGATGTTAATTGATAACATTAACCACAAATAATCGAACGCTGAAATCATCCCTATGCCGATAGATTCTGTAAAGTATTCCATCCATATTCGTCGCAAAAAGAATGAAGTTGTTTTTCAGAATATTGCTCGGCTATGGGATATAGGCCGAAACGCAAAAACACACCAAGAGCTCCTCGATGGGTTGCATCCTTGGAACGCGCCCATTACGCTCAAATTTGAAAATTTACTGCCGCTGGCTTTAGCCGCACTGGGTATCGGCTTCATGCTGTTTATTGTGATTCAGCCCGATCATGGCTGGGCACAGCTTTGCTTTGCTGCGGGATTGGTCATGGTGTTTTGGGCGTATATCAGCTATGAAAAAGATGATCCGATCGAAGATGTAATTGCATTTTTAGAAACCGAATGCATTGCAAAAAAATACCAACTGGCCTTTAACCGACAGCCTGAATACATTTCGATGCCGCTGAATAATCTACAGTTTATTGGCAATCTTAAACGTATGTTCCCTGTGTTTAAGCAAGGCAGCCTTTCGAATGATATTCGGACCTTCGCCAGTACGGTTTGGGAAGATGAAAATCAGCAACAGCATCAAGTCATGGTCTTTCAATATCACTATGTGAGTGAACTGAAGGTACGCGACAAAGACGGCGCTGAAGTCACGGTCAAAGAAATCCATAAAGACCTGTGGGGTGTATTCGTTTTTGATATTGGCATCCATGGGCTTGCCGTATCTGCAACAGGCAAAAACTTTGGCTATCCCTATAGTTTTCCTTGGCACAGCAGCGATATTCAAACCAATCAAAAATTAAAGTTTTATGGCGATAACCAAATGGAAATCGCTAAATTACTCAGCCCGGGCTTTGTCCTCCGACTGGCGGATTTTTTTCAAAACCGTGAAGGTGATCTGCTATTTCATCCGAGCCACCGAATAATGTGCTATCTTGGCTCTACAGATTTATTTAAAGTCAGTAGTAAAGCAAAACGAATTCAAGATGTTTCGGCATTGCGTGGACATCTCAGAACCTTTAAATTAAATGCTTTAGAAAATTTGAAAAACGACTTAACGCAGTTTTTAAAATAGATTTCATTCAATAATGTTTTAAATTACGACCTTTTATCTTGAGGATAAAATTTTATGGGGCTTTTGATCTTTGTTTTAATCATCATTGCATTGGTGATTGGCGCAATCATGATTCGCAACAACATTGTCCGACATCACAATGCAACCATTCGTGCATGGTCAGATGTAGCTAGCTATGAACGTCAAAAAATCAAAATTTTAGATGGATTACAGCCTTTGGTTGAGCAATATTCCAATTTTGAACAAGGGACTTTGGCAAAAGTCACTGAACTCCGTCAAAACATTATGAATTTGAACATCAATAGTACCGATGTCAGCCAATTACAGCGTATTGAAGCCTTAAATCAAGATCTGATGCGCAGCCTGAATGTTGTGGTTGAAAACTATCCTGAGCTCAAAGCCAATGAAATTTATCTGAAAATGATGAATGAAATTGAAGAACAAAACGAAAATGTCGGTGCGGCGATTACCATTTTTAACCGCAACGTCGAGTTGTTCAACAACCACATTCAAGTGTTTCCAAACAATATTATTAATACGCTATTGCTGAGTAAAAAAGCGGTTCGCCCTTTCCGCGATCAAGCTGCCAGCCAAAATTTTGATTATCGTCCGAACTTTTAAGTTCGGGCTTTAACGTACCAAAGTAAAAAAATAATGATGAGGTGATCAAGCACCTCCAAAACTAGAAAGAAAAATAAAATATGCACAATCAAATTAATGCACTAAAAAATGTGCTGATTCAGGCGTTTTTCAAACTCTATGAGCAGCACCAAGACGACCATATTTACGCATGTACATTGGCGTTCAATCCCTATTTATCCATAGACTATATCGCAGTCTCTACGCAGCGTAGTATTTTTGCCGAAGATGAAGATTCTGCTCAATATCTTACAACGCATGATCGATGGAATGTGTCGAAATGGCGCTATCGTAGCCTACCATCTTTAAGTCAAGACTTGGCGCAGTTCAAACTGACATCTGTAAATGAAGTGGGTTTTTTAGACCTCAATCCATCTTCGATCGAAAGCTCAATGAAGTCTGAGTCAACTAACCATCTTTCAATCTTGCTCAATGCCATACAACAAACAAAAGTCGACTTGGCTCAGTCCTACGGCATTGAATTGGACAATATTCTGTTTTTTATCACGGTGCCTACACAGCCCGAAATAGAGATTTATTCAGCTCAAGTTTTAAATACTCCAAATACACAACTTGATGATTTTCTCAAATCCAAACAACCGCTCAAGCTCGACAGCTTACCCAAGCGTATGAAGCTGTCTCAGTATGATAAAGACCTGCTGATTGATTTGGCTCAAATCGTTGAAATACAACCTTATAACTATTTACATGTTGCCAATGAAGTCTATCTTTTAAGCTTAGAAAAAACCTATGCAACCACGAATCCTTATATTCAAAAGCTCATTGACAGCATCGTGGCCATGACATCGGACCCGAAAGGTACATTTGCGATGGAAAAAGAAGAAATTTTGCAGCGAATTAACCAGTTCTATTTTAATGCCAAGAGTTCAGATGAAGCCCTATCACAAGATGCAATCTATAAATTTACAGACTTAACACCCGACAAAGCTAGCGTTTAACCGCAGAATCAAGGAAAATAGAGCACTTTTAGCACTCTTACCATCAGCGAACTGTTTTTTCGCCTTGATCTGGACCTTGTATGAAGTTTGAAAAATTGGCGCAATCGGGCCGTGCTCGTCGCGGCCGTTTAACCCTTGAACATGGTGTTGTTGAAACACCTATGTTCATGCCTGTTGGTACTTACGGTACTGTAAAAGGCATGCTCCCACGTGACATTAAAGAAATTAAATCCCAAGTTATTTTGGGCAATACCTTCCATTTATATCTACGCCCAGGCCTAGATGTTATTCGTGAACATGGTGGTTTACACCAATTCATGAAATGGAATAACCCGATTTTGACAGATTCAGGCGGTTTCCAAGTCTTCAGTCTTGGCGCTATGCGCAAAATTAAAGAAGATGGCGTAACTTTCCGCTCTCCAATTGACGGCTCTAAAGTCTTTTTATCTCCTGAAATTTCGATGGATATTCAGCACACACTGAATTCAGACATCGTGATGATTTTTGATGAATGTACGCCTTATCCTGCGACACATGAAGAAGCGCAAAAATCATTGCAGCTTTCATTGCGTTGGGCGAAACGTTGTAAGACTCAACATCATGACGTGCTGAAAAACCGTAATGCCCTGTTTGGTATTATCCAAGGCGGCATGTACGAAGATTTACGTGATGAATCTTTAAATGGTCTGAAAGAAATTGATTTTGATGGTTATGCCATTGGCGGCTTGTCTGTTGGCGAACCTAAAGAAGAAATGATCAAAGTATTGGATTATCTTCCAGAGAAAATGCCTGCGGATAAACCACGTTACTTGATGGGTGTCGGTAAACCAGAAGATATCGTAGAAGCGGTTCGTCGCGGTGTCGATATGTTTGACTGTGTGATGCCAACACGAAATGCACGTAATGGTCATTATTTTGTGACTGACGGTTTAGTGCGTATTCGCAATGCCAAATATCGTCATGATCAAAGTCCGCTTGACCCACATTGCGACTGCTATACCTGTACAAACTTCACCAAATCTTATCTCTTCCATCTTGAGAAATGCGGCGAAATGCTCGGTTCGATGCTCGGTACTATTCATAACTTACGTTATTACCTGCGTCTGACTGAAGCGATGCGTGATGCTCTCGATCATGGCACTTTTGATGAGTTTGTTGAAGACTTTTATCGTCGTCGCGGCATGGAAGTGCCACCTTGTCCTCAAGATTAATTCTTTCAGCATTTGCGCTGAAGAAAAAGACAAGGTAAATTGCTGAACAAGTCCAATTTATTTATCAAAGTATTGATAACCAGTTTTTTTAGTTTAGGAAAATGAAATGAGCCTTTTTATTTCTACTGCTCACGCGGCAGGTGAAGCTGCACAGCAACCAAGCATGATGGCAAACCTGTTGATGATTGCGGTATTTGTCGCAATCTTCTACTTCTTGATCTGGCGCCCTCAATCAAAACGTGCAAAAGAACATCGTGCACTAATTGAAAGCCTAGGTGTTGGTAGTGAAGTTGTTTTTGCGGGCGGTTTAATGGGTAAAATCACGAAAATCGAAGGTGATTTTGCAGTTGTTGAACTGAACCGTGGCGTAGAAGTAAAAGTACAACGCGCAAGTGTGATTTCAGTTCTGCCTGAAGGCACTCTAAATAACCTTTAATCAAAAAATAAGTCGTGCACCCGCACGGCTTTTTTCATTTTAAGAAGAAAACGAATGCGTTACCCAGCATGGAAATATCTACTGATTCTAGTGGTACTAGTCATCAGTACATTATATGCCCTGCCAAGTTTGTATCCTGATGAACCTGCTGTTCAAATTTCAGGTGCCAAAGCCGGTACCCAGATTGATCAAAGCATCGTACAAAAAGCAGAGCAGATTTTAAAATCTGAAAATATTGCCAGCCATGACAATAGCTTCACCAATAATGCCGCTTTATTACGTGTTGATTCGAGCGAACAACAATTAAAAGCAAA
Organism: Acinetobacter sp. YH01010; assembly: GCF_013420775.1. Lineage (NCBI taxonomy): Bacteria > Pseudomonadati > Pseudomonadota > Gammaproteobacteria > Moraxellales > Moraxellaceae > Acinetobacter > Acinetobacter sp. YH01010. The sequence goes on from NZ_VOYF01000011.1 coordinate 81,576, forward strand.
AGAAGCACTGCGTCGTGGGCTCGGTGAAAATTATGTCGTCGCACTGAACCTTGCGCCTACTACGCCAGAATGGCTACAAAAAATTGGTGCTAAACCAATGAAGCTAGGTCTGGATTTACGTGGTGGTGTACATTTCCTACTTGAAGTGGATATGGATAAAGCCATTTCACAACGTATGGAAACGTCTGCGGCTGACTTACGTCGCCAACTTCGCGACAATAAATTAAAATTCAATAGCTTATCTTTGAACAACAACACCATTACGATGCAATTTGCAAATAATGATGATCGTTCTGCAGCTATGGATTTCCTTCGTCGTAACGGCAATGAATATACTCAACAAGCGGTTGCAACAACTGAAGGTTCAACACTACGTTTAAGCTACACAGATACACGTAAACAAGAAATTCAGTCTTATGCTGTCAACCAAAACTTAACAACTTTACGTAACCGTATTAACGAGTTAGGTGTAGCGGAAGCATTAGTACAAACTCAAGGTAGCAATCGTATTGTGGTTGAATTACCGGGTGTGCAAGATACTGCTGAAGCAAAACGTGTACTTGGTCGTACTGCAAACCTTGAGTTCCGCTTAGTTTCTGACTTAAATGATCAATACATCGATCCATACACAGGTCAAGCCAAAGGCTCATTACCGCCGGGTACAGAAGCTTTTGCTTATGAATCTTTGGACAGTGGTCGTCAATTATTGCTTAACCGTAACCGTATCTTAACGGGTGAACGTGTACAAAACGCGTCATCAGGTTTTAGCCAAGATACAGGTGGTGCTGAAGTAAACATTACGTTGGACACTGCAGGCGGTAAGTTGATGTCTGAAGCCACTCGTAATGCTGTAGGCAAACGAATGGCTGTTCTGTTCATCGAGAACAAACAAAAAATTAGTTATGTTGCTGATCCTGCAACAGGTACACAAACTGAAGTTCGTACACCTTATACCGAATCTGTGGTCATCAATGCGGCAACTATTCAAGCCGTATTAGGTTCTCAGTTCCGTATTACTGGTCTGGATTCACCTCAAGAAGCATCTGAACTTGCATTGATGTTACGTGCAGGTGCTTTGGCAGCGCCAATGTACTTCGTGGAAGAACGTGTGATTGGTCCGAGTCTCGGTCAAGAAAACATCGACAAAGGCGTATTATCAACTCAAATCGGTTTCTTATTGGTTGCTATTTGGATGGTGGTCTTCTTCCGTGTGTTCGGTTTGATTGCCAACTTTGCTCTCGTGGTTAACCTTGCCATGATCTTAACTATCATGTCTTGGATTGGCGCATCCCTCACCCTGCCGGGTATTGCAGGTATCGTAATTACCATTGGTATGGCGGTCGATGCCAACGTACTGATCTGTGAGCGGATACGAGAGGAAATTAAATGGGGTGCCTCACCGAAACAGGCGATTGTTGCGGGTTATGATCGTGCGTATAACACCATCTTTGACTCCAACTTAACCACATTCTTGGTTGCTTTCATTCTGTTTGCAATTGGTACAGGCCCGATTAAAGGCTTCGCGGTTACCCTAATGATTGGTATTGTGTGCTCAATGTTCACAGCAATTACTGTGACACGTGCAATCGTACAAATCATTTATGGTAAAAAACGTAACCTGAAGAAGTTGAGCATTTAGGAGATCTAAGATGACTGAAAATACTCAACCGAAACAATACGGCCGTCCTGACAACGAGCGCATTATTCCGTTTATGAAGATTGCCAAACCGGCAGCCTTGATATCGATTATTTTAACGCTCGCAAGTATCTTTTTTATTTGCACCAAAGGTCTAAACCTCGGTTTGGACTTTACTGGCGGTGTGGCAGCAGAGTTGAACTATAGTCAACCAGTAAAATCTACCGATGTGAGCTCAGCGCTGACAAAAGCTGGTTTTAAAGACCCTGTGGTACAAACCTTAGGATCTGACCGCGACCTGATGGTTCGTATGCCAGTTCAAAAAGACATTGAAGCTGAAGACCTAACCAAAGCCATTACGACTGCCGCTCAATTGCCAGGCAATAAAGCAGAAGTACATAAAGTTGATGTGGTTGGTGGTCAAGTCGGTAATGAACTCTACGTGCGTTCTGCGGGCGCTGTTGGTCTTGCCCTACTGCTCATGCTGGTTTATGTCACTATTCGCTTTGAGTTCAAACTTGCGATGGGCGCTGTACTGTCTTTATTCCACGATATCGTGGTGACCATTGGTATCTTTGCTATGATGCAGTGGCCGTTTGACTTAACAGTTTTGGCTGCGCTACTCGCGATTATCGGCTTCTCGCTCAACGATAACATCGTTGTATCTGACCGTATTCGTGAAAACTTCCGTAAGATTCGCGGTGCTGAACCTCTTGAAGTTGTGAACAGTGCTTTGACTGAAACACTTCGCCGTACCATTCACACCTCTATGACACTGTTACTGGTTGTTGTAGCGATGATGGTACTGGGCGGTGATGGTCTGAAATGGTTCTCTGTTGCAATGTTTGTTGGTGTATTTGTGGGTACATATTCATCAATCTACATTGGTACAGCCTTCGCGTTATGGCGTGGCCTGAACCGTCAAGACTTCATTGTACAAGTGAAGCCTGAGTTTGAAGAAGAAGAGATTCCTTAAGCTTTTCAACTTATAGTTCAGATCAAAACCCATCTTCGGATGGGTTTTTTTATGCGACTACCTTAAATAAATGAGCTAGGCAAAATCGCAATAATAGGATGTAACTTTTTAATATCGGATTGCAGGAATTCTACCTGTCGTTTTTGGTCTAGACTTGCAAATTGCCATGTATCATCTGTTTGCTGTATCACGTTTAAAATTAAATTTAAGCCATTTCGCAAATATACACAGGCTAGATCCGATCTCTCTACCCCTCGCCGTTCATCACAGACCACAAGCCAACCCTCTTGTAATACAGGGGCATAATACGATGCTGTGATGCGAATCAAATACAGGTCTTGAGTGTTTTTAAATAATGCTGAATATTGAGATGAATCATTTGAAATCGGTTTTAAAGAAAATGCCTGTGTCTCAACCACCTGCATTTCAAAAAGGACCAAGCTTGCTTGCTCCTCAGTGCACTTGTCTTGTTCTATAAACTGAACCTCATTATCTAAACTTCCCTTAATGAGTCCCAATTGTGACTCTAATTCACGTGCAAATTTCTCTCCAATCTGCCGATGACTATTTAATAATTGGGAAATTAAAGGAACCGCTAAGCCAAAATGTTCACACACAGCTTTACCATTTTTAAAGGGGCCTGTTGCAACCCAATGGTCAATGGCTTGTGTTAGATTCTGTCGACGCTTTTCAAAAAGCTCTGAAGGCAGCATAAGCACTCAATTTTATAATTTCTCTCCCTCAATATAATAAAAAACCCGCACACAGCAGGTTTTTTATACAGCTTTATTTTTAGCTACCTTGTACCAATCGACGTGCGCTAATAATGCCTGGTTGTTGCTCTAAACGTGCCAACAGTTTCGACAACTGCGCCAAGCCTTTCACTTCAATCAACAGCTTCATATTGGCAATACCATCACTCTCGGAAATGGTATTCACCTGACGAATATTGATTTGGTCTGAGAAAATCACTTGAGTCAGATCTTTAAGCAAACCACGACGGTCATAAGCTTCCACCACGATTTGCACACTTTGACCACGAGTTGGCTGCATTTCCCAATCCGCTTCAACCGCACGTTCAGGCTCTTGCCCAATCATACGGATATAATCCGGACATGCGACCTTATGGATACTTACGCCACGATTCAGGGTGATATAACCAGCAATCGATTCACCATGCACAGGCTGACAACACTGAGCAATGTGTAGTTCTACATTGTCCAAACCATCAATCAAAATACCATGCGCCGAAAGCGTATGACTTGCACGAGGGTTCAATGTCGGTTTTAACACCAGTTCAGGCTCATCCTGATCGAGGTGCATATGACGGTTAACCTGATTGATTAAGGCATGCAGGCTAATGTCACCACTCACCAAGCCAATCAAGATATCTTCACCCAATTTCACATTAAAATGATTGCAGTAATCATTCAAATCGATACTTTTCGGGTGAATCGCCAAACGTGACAATTCTTTATTCAGAATCTCACGTCCCACTTCCAAGTTTTTACTACGGTCTTGCTGACGGAACCAATGACGCAACTTGTCACGTGCACGAGCCGTCTTGATATAACCCAGCGAGTTCACCAACCAATCTCGGTTCGGTTCACGATCTTTCTTGGTTAAAATCTCGACCTGCTCCCCAGTTTTTAGGGTATAGGTTAGAGGCACATAACGTTGGTTCACCCGTGCTGCATAGCACTTGTTACCCACTTCAGTATGCACATGATAGGCAAAGTCGAGCACAGTCGAACCGCGTGGTAATTCTTTGATATCACCGTCACGACTGAACACATAGATTTTCTCAAAATCTTCAAACTCTTGGATTTGTTCGAAGTTTTCAGAAGCCTCATCTTCTTTATGGGCGCTAGCATCATTTCGTTCTTGATAATGTTCAAGCACTGCACGTAAAGAATGTAAGCGATGATTAAATGAATAATCTGTGGTTTTAGAACCTTCTTTATAGTTAAAGTGCGAACACACCCCGAGCTCAGCTTCTTCGTGCATATTATGCGTACGAATTTGCACTTCTAAAGATTTGTTCTCTGCAATCACGGCCGTGTGCAGTGAGCGATAACCATTGGCTTTCGGGTTAGTAATATAATCATCGAACTGATGCGGAATATGACGCCAAATCTGATGAACGATCCCCAATGTGTGATAACACTCAGGCACATTATCCACCAAAACACGAACCGCTCGAATGTCATAAAGCTGATCAAAGCTCAGGTTCTTACTCTTCATTTTTCGATAAATCGAATAAATGTGTTTCACCCGACCATTAATCTCGGCCTCAATGCCATGATCTAATAGTTCTTTACGCAACTTTTCTGTCACGAACTGAATATATTGTTCACGCTCTAAACGTTTTTCATTCAGTAAAGAGGCAATTTCTTTATAGCGTTCAGGTGCTAGATAACGGAATGCGAGATCTTCTAGCTCCCACTTAAGCTGTGCAATCCCTAAACGGTGCGCAAGCGGCGAGTAAATGGTTAAAATTTCTCGTGCGACACGCTCTTGACGCTCTTTGGTTGAGTGCGCCAACTCACGTAATGCATAGGTACGTTCAGAAAGTTTGATTAATACAACACGAACATCTTCGGTCACCGAAATCAGCATTTTATAAATGCCGGTCAAATGTTCACGCTGATTATTATTAAAATGATCTTCTAGACGTTTATTTTGCTCAATCAGGTCAGACAACTTACCCATGGCAAGCGTGCCTTTCACCAAAGCATGCACTTGATCGCCAAATTTGCTTTGGACTTCTTCTAAACTGGTTACGCCTTCACGAACACTTCGATACAGCATAGCTGCTGATAACGTATCTTCATCCGCATACAGATGAGCAAGAATATCCGCCATTTCAATACCCGTATAGAAGGTATTCGAGCGATGGTTGACCGTTGTTTCAAGTTCATTCTGTAAGGTCAGATGTGCAACTTCTTCGAGTTGCTTTAGAGGAGCCCCGTCAAACATGCCACTCACACGCTCTAGCCATTCAGCTAAATCATGCTGTGCTTGCTCGGCATGTTCTACAGTCGTTTCCTGAGACAGCTCATTGAGACGTCCAGGTAATTGTTCACGTACTGTGACCATACCCTACTCCTAGTTTTCTACGCTTCATAACTTTTAATCGTTTATCTGATTTTCTTTTTCGAACAAAGCAATCGATTCGACATGCCCTGTATGGGTAAACATGTCCATGACACCCGCTTTTTTCAAACGGTAGCCTTGTTGTACCAACATTCCAGCATCGCGTGCTAGTGTTGCAGGATTACATGACACATAAACGATTCTTTTTGCACCAAATTTGGGCACATAACGCATTATTTCTTCTGCACCAGAACGTGGTGGGTCTATCAATAATGCATCAAATCCTTGTTTTGCCCAAGAATGATGCGAAAAATCTTTTGTTAAATCTTGTGAATAAAATTTCAGTTGCGAAAGGCCATTGTTTTGTGCATTTTCTGCACCACGCTGAACCATTTCTTCACTCCCTTCAACTGCAACGACTTGACCCGTTGAACCCACACATTGAGCAAGTGGTAAAGAAAAGTTTCCTAAGCCACAAAACAGATCTAGAACTCGCTCACCCTGTTGTAACTGAAGCAATTCACATGCCAGTTTCACCATTTGCGGATTAATCGTGGAATTCACTTGCGTGAAGTCCTGAGGATTAAAGCCAAATTCCACACCAAAGTCACTTAGACCATAGTGCAGACGCATCGGTGCATCGGGATGATCCACGCGATGTAAGCTGTCTGGCCCTTCAGGTTGTAAGTACAGTTGCCACTCTTTATGTAACGTAAATTTTACTAATTGGTTGACATCTTCCGCGCAAAGTTCCGCCGTATGACGAATCAGGAGGGCAATTTCTTGATCTCCCATGGCCAGTTCCATATGCCCAATATCTGCTTTACCTTGCAAACCTTGTAACAGTTGTTTGAGTGTGGTGATTGAGCCAAACTCACGATCCAACACCATACAACGGTCAATCGAAGTCAGTTTATTTGACTGGCTTTCACGAAAGCCGACCACGAGCTTATCTTTTGCAGGTAAGTAACGCACACCGATACGCGCTTTACGACGGTAATCTTCACGCAATGAACGTAAAGGAGCTAACCATTGATCAGGTTGTATCCCAGCAAAATGTTGCAAATGTGATTGTAAAACATCTTGTTTTAAACGAATTTGCTCGTCGGGATGAATATGCTGCATGCTACACCCACCACAGACCCCATAATGTGGGCAGGCCGGTTTAACCCGTAGAGCAGACTCTTCACTCAGCAACTCCAGACTATCTGCTTCTTCGAGACGCTTAACGACATTAGTAATACGCGCATGCACCGTTTCACCTGGCAATGCATAACGAATAAATACTTTCTTACCGTGTTTTTCCGCAGGATGATCTGGATGCGTCCCAAAGTGCGCTATGCCTCGCCCCTCATGTGAAAGCGATTCAACCTGAAATGTATAAATGGGTTGTTGGGCTTTTTGGGGTTTGGCTTTGTGTTTCATGCGTACCTAATGTGTGGAAGATGGGAAATCAGATTGAGTGAATTCGGTACGCTGCGAGGTTTGCTGCCATACCGATAAAAAGTCAGCGTGTTGCGGCTGAGTTTGTAAATATTGAATCGTACTTTGAATCAAGTGCTGATGATCATTTAACAATAACTGTCCTTTCAGCAACAGCCAGCGTAAATAAATCAACCATGTATTGAGCACATCACCTTCACAGTAGCTGGTCAGTTCCATCCACTGTTGTTCACGTACATATTCAGGCACATGGTAGCCACCATCACCACGTTTACCGGGGAAACCAAGTAAATGTGCTGCATCGTCGAGCTTTTGAAAATGACGACCATGGAACATGGCCATGACATCCATCAAATCTACATGACGATGATGATAACGATTCTGGTAGTTATTATAGCGCTTTTGCGTATCAATCTCGCCCTGATCGAACAAACTTGGTGCAGATAGTCCGTGATACATGGCACGGAACAAAATCACAGGCAAATCAAACTGTGAACCGTTCCAACTGACCAAGGTCGGATGACGCTTTTCAAAAATAGAAACGAATTTTTTTAAAATTTCAGCTTCGCTATTGTCTTCACGGCTAAATGAAAACAACTTCATGCCCTTTTCATCAATCCATAGTCCAGAGATACAGACAATTTCATGCAAGGCCAAACGCTGAAAATCCGTGCCCGCCTCTTGGCGACGCAGTTTAGTCAGCGCAGCATCTAGATCCACCTCAGGCAGATCCAGTCCATACAAATGCGCACCTGACTTCAAATCTGTCAGTGTTTCGATATCAAAAATTAAAACAGGTAAACGCATAAGTACTCACCAGTGCCGATCGGCCACTGTAATTATTCAGGATCCACAACAGAGAATAGACCAGTAGACAAGTAGCGGTCTCCACGGTCACATACGATGCAAACAATCACGGCATCCGGATTTTCTTCAGCCAATTTAACTGAAGCCCATACCGCACCACCCGATGAAGTACCTGCACTGATACCTTCTGTACGTGCCAATTTACGTGCTGTTTTTTCCGCTTCAATTTGCGGAATATCCATAATACGATCGACACGTGAAGAATCAAAAATCGTAGGAAGATATTCTTGTTGCCAACGGCGAATACCAGCAATGTTTGAGCCTTCAGACGGTTGTAAACCAACAATTTGAATATCCGGATTTTGTTCTTTTAAATATTTCGAAATCCCCATAATGGTCCCGGTGGTTCCCATTGAGCTGACGAAATGTGTAATTTTACCGCCTGTTTGTTTCCAAATCTCAGGCCCAGTAGTAAGGTAATGTGCTTCCACATTGTCTGGGTTACCAAACTGGTTTAGGACTAAACCTTTGCCGTCTTTTTCCATTTGAAGGGCAAGATCACGTGCTTCTTCCATGTTTTCTGATTCGATCAGTTCGGCACCGTAGGCACGCATGGCATCTTTACGCTCTTGGCTAGAACTTGCAGGCATGATCAAGGTCATTTTATAGCCACGCATTGCTGCAACCATAGCTAAAGCAATCCCTGTGTTTCCGCTCGTCGCTTCAATCAACGTATCACCCGGTTTAATCTGACCACGCTTTTCCGCTTGCATAATCATGTTATATGCAGGGCGATCTTTGACCGAACCCGCTGGGTTATTGCCTTCTAACTTGGCTAATACTGTTGCTTGAGTATGACTTGCCAGACGCTGTAAACGCACTAACGGCGTGTTGCCGACGTAATGGTCTAATAAAAAATCGTCTGCTTGAAAATCAGGGGTTGTATTACTCATTATTCACACCTATATCGAGGTGCGCCTATTGTATGAAAAAATGCCTTTGCCTGCACCCATTTGCCTCGCTTTTTCGCGAAAGTGATTAAAGCACAATCAGTTTTAAATAATCCATGCTAATATTCGGGGCATAAGGAATAAACTGCTTAAACCATGTCAAATATCAACAAAAAGCTTTTTAAACGCCTACACTTAAATCATGCCTATGGTCAGTTGATTGCACTTATTTTCGTGCCGATCACCATTTTGGCTTGTGTCGGTGCGATGTTGGTAATAACAGAAACCTCCAATGCAGCCAAAGCACAACAAAAACAGATGGCTGTCGCGATCCTGACGCGCTATCAACCCACGTCAGAATCTGCCATAGAGTTGCTCAACCATTATCCGTGGCAGTTTGATCAAGCTCGTAATGCCATGCAAAGCATGTTGAACGAAAAACATTTGATTCGTGCCGCGATTATAGATTTCAAAGGCAATAACCGCCTGAGCATTGGCTTTCAAGATCAAGCTATTTGGCCTGCTTTTGACAGTAAAGCATCTTTTATTGGACCAATTCCACATCAGGGTAACCATGTTTATGCCCTGAAAATTTCAGATTCAACCCAGACGCCGGCATGGTTAAGCATTGAACTGGATAATCAACCGCTGCAAATTGCCCGCTATCGCGTGTTAATCGTGTTGATTGCAACAGGTTTATTGACGCTCTTATTACTTTTGCTGTGTTTGAATTTCTATTCACGTCGTTGGATTGCACCAATGTACGAAATTCGTATGCAGTTACAACGTTTAAATGCCGACACCCTAGATCAGCACATGATCATTAACAGTACTGGCGAACTCCGTTTATTACAGCGTGATATTGCCAATGTGGTTAAACGCTTGCATTTCAGTTTCTTAGAGTTACGTGAACATACCGAACAAACGGAAGATGACTTAAGACGCACCCTTGATACTTTGGAAGTGCAAAACATCACCTATCGTCAAGCTCGTGACCAAGCGATCCATGCCAATCAGTCGAAGTCGGTGTTCTTAGCCAATATTTCCCATGAACTGCGCACGCCACTTAACAGTATTGATGGCTTTATTCATCTTTTACTGCGCCAAGGCAACCTCAGTAATGAGCAAAATTTATATCTACAAACGATTCGTAAATCTTCTGCGCATTTATTGGCTTTAATTAATGACGTGCTTGATTTCTCGAAAATCGATGCAGGCAAACTAGAACTCGAAACTGCGCAATTCGACTTAGAAGAAGCCGTCTTTGATGTGATGGATATGTTGTCGCCATTGGCAGCACAAAAACACATCGACATGACCTTCTACTATGCGGACAATGTGCCGAAATTTGTGGTTGGTGATGTCCTACGCTTCAAGCAAATTTTGACCAACTTAATTTCAAATGCAATTAAATTCACTCCAGATGGTGAAATTATTGTCCGTGTCCGTATGGAGCATGATGACATCGGTCAATGTCTGCTGCACTTTAGTGTCCAAGACAGTGGTATCGGCCTAAGCGGTACCGACCGTAAGAAACTGTTTGAATCCTTCTCGCAAGGTGATGCATCTGTGACCCGTCAATTTGGCGGTACAGGTTTAGGTCTTGCCATTTCCAAACAATTGGTCAGCCTGATGCATGGACAAATTGGTTTTGAAGATAACCAAGAACGTGCCCCAACAGAAAAAGGCTCAACCTTCTGGTTTACTGCGCGCTTTGTGGTCGATGATGAAATTGAAATTGTGCATCCACAATTTAGCAATCTCCAAGTCGTTTCCTACTTAGCACATCCAGCAACTGCCAATGTCCTACGTCATTATTTAGAAAATTATGATGTTGAACATATTGAAACGCAGTCAATCCTAGATTTATTTAGTCGCCTCAATCAGTTGCAAACCAATGAAAACACTTGGTTGATCGTCGACCATAGCGGCGACTCCGAAGCCTTACTGAAAGAAATTCGTCATCGTTATAGCGGTAACTTAGCGGTTTATGGCTACCAAATGATGCTTGATCCAAACATGTTGAACGAGTACCGTGCTCGCCCATTGCATCAACCACTCAGCCGTACAGCGCTGATTCAGTTGTTGAGTAATGAGCCGTGGTTTGATCAAGAGCAACATGAAGAATTTAATGGTCAAGGTCTGCATATTTTGGCAGTCGACGACCATTTACCCAACCTGATTGTACTTGAAGCCCTGCTCTCTGAGTTAAATGTGAAAACCACCAAGGCTTTGAGTGGACAAGAAGCCATAGAAATCATTCAGGCTCGCCAAGAGCAAGGTTTGGCAGCTTTTGACCTCATCTTTATGGATATTCAAATGCCTGTGATGTCAGGTGTCGATACCACGCGCGCTATTCGTTCACTTGAGTCAACCTTTGAAAATCATAAGCGCCTTCCTATCATCGCTTTGACGGCACATGCGCTCTCTGATGAAAAACAAAAGCTTCTGCAAAGTGGTATGGATGACTATGTCACCAAGCCCATTCAAATGGATCAAATTATTCAAATCTTGACTCAATGGACTACCGATAACTTTAAGAAAGTACCGGTTTTAGAGCGCAGTTCGGTGATTGAAGCCCTAGAGCCAAGTATTTTAGATTGGCAGCAAAGCTTGCAGTTGGCCGCGAATAAAGAAGACCTTGCGGTCGATTTACTGAAAATGCTCGTCGATAGCTTTGAGCAAGAAACCCATGAAATGGCACAGCTCATAGAAGATGAAGATTTTCCACAATTAGAGCATGTACTACATCGGCTTTATGGCGCAACCCGCTATGTGGGCGCTCCAACCCTCCAAGAGGTTTCAGGTCAATTTGAGCAATTTGTTTCGACCTTACGTAAGGAACGCCGTAAAGCGGATGACGCTTTTGTCCAAGAAACCCTGAACCGTTTTGATGAGTTAAAAAATGTCATGGCGCAAGTTGAACACGCAGCTCAACAAATCTTAGCCAAACAAAATAATTAAGCGCAGTCCGACTAAAGTCAGTGCCGTCTAGCTTCTGTTGTGACTGCACTGTCATGTATCCTGTCAGGGTGCATGCTATGCTCGGGCGCAGAAACAACAAGAGTAATTACCATGGCTTTATTACGTGTAGAAAAAAATAATGGCATTGCAACGGTTTACTTAAACCGTCCAAAAAAACGTAATGCAATGAGCTTTGCATTGCTCAAAGAATTGGTCAGCACCGCTGAAAAATTAAAAAAAGATCGTAGCTTACGCTGTGTCATTTTAACGGGTGAAGCCAATGTATTTAGTGCTGGCATTGATTTGGCTGACCTGAATGATCCGAAAAATCGTGCCTATGCTGCGTGGGAACTGTTAAAGCCCGGTCAAAGTTTATTTCAAAAAGCCTTTCTGATTTGGCAGCAACTTCCTGTGCCCGTAATTGCAGCACTTGAAGGCTTTTGCTTTGGTGCAGGCATGCAACTTGCCTTGGCTGCCGATATCCGTATTGCCCACCCGAAAACGCAAATGTCAATTATGGAAAGTCGTTGGGGCTTAGTCCCTGATATGGGCTTAACTCGCTCACTCAAAGGTGTGATAGGACTGGATTTAGCCAAAGAATTAACCTTAACAGCACGTATTTTTGACGCAGAATATGCCAAGGAAATTGGATTGGTGACACATTTAAATGAACAACCTTTGCTTCAGGCGCAGCAGTTAGCCGAAGAATTATCACAACGTTCTCCAGATGCCTTGGCAGCGGCAAAACAAGTGCTAGATGCCATGGAACATAGTCCAAAACGCTCTTTACGCTTAGAAAAAATCTGGCAATTAAAATTATTGCTCGGCAAAAACAGCCAATTGGCACGTAAAAAAGACAAGAACCCAGAGGTTCAGTTTTTACCACGCCAATATAAGTAAAATAGTCACACAGGATAGATTGAGTACAGCACATGGCGTTTGATCGTAATACAAAAATTGCATTTCTAGGTATGGGGCTGATGGGTAGCCGTATGGCCACGCGTCTCATTCAGGCAGGATTTGAAGTAGCGGTGTGGAACAGAACTGCTGCTGCGTGTGATGAGTTGATTGCGATTGGCGCGACAGCGCTTCAATTGGAGAAGATTGCCCATTATCCTGTGGTTTTATCTTGTCTCGCAGATGATGCTGCTGTTGCCGCGGTGTATGCAAGCATCGAAACCCATTTAGCGGCAGGACAAATTATTGTCGACTTCTCGAGTCTTTCTGTAAATCAAACCCATCAATTGGCTCATACTGCAACGTTGAAACAAGTCACTTGGATTGACTCTCCTGTTTCGGGGGGCACAGCCGGTGCTGAACAAGGCACCTTGGTCATCTTTGCCGGTGGTGATGCTGAAACGATTCAAGATTTGAGTCTGATTTACAATGTTTTATCTCAACGTGTTACTCGCATGGGCGACTCAGGTACAGGTCAAGCCACCAAAATTTGTAATCAGCTGATCGTCGCTGCCAATAGCACGTTAATCGCAGAAGCTGTCGCACTGGCCGAGAAATCAGGTGTAGACACCACGTTATTAGCACCAGCGCTTGCCGGTGGTTTTGCAGATTCAAAGCCTTTTCAGATTTTAACTCCACGTATGGCAACACATCAGTTCGAGCCCGTGCAATGGAAAGTTCAAACTTTATCTAAAGACCTGAATAATGCAGTCCAACTGGCCGCCGAGTTTGAGTTAAGCATCCCTGTTGCCAGCCTTGCTTTATCGCAACTCAAAGCCCATCAGGACAATGGTTTTGCAGAAAAAGATTTAGCCACCATCATTCAACATGTCGAACAAAACTAACGACTTTCACTTTAGAAGTAAATTGCTTCAAGGACGATATACATGACTCAGCTCGCGGTTAATTTATCCATGATTTTTACCGAAGTGCCGTTGTTAGAGCGTTTTGCTTTGGCTCGTGAACATGGTTTTAAGCATGTAGAAATTCAGTTTCCGTATGAGCTGAGTATTGAGCAAATCCAAACCCAGCTCACTATCAATGATTTAAGCCTGTGTTTAATTAATGTCCCTGCGGGTGATTTGATGCAAGGCGGCGATGGTCTTGCGGGAGTTCCGGGGCGTGAAAATCAATTTCATCAGGCCTTAGAGCAATGTATTCGCTATGCCACTGCGTTAAATGTACCGAGTGTCAATATTTTAGCCGGCAAACAGCCCCAAGATGCAGACTTACTCCCATGTTTAAATACCTTGTCGAGCAACCTTAAACTGGCATGCCACATGTTGTCCGAACATCATATTCAACCGGTATTTGAAATGATTAATGGCACTGATATGCCGCGCTTTTTGGTGCAAAATATTGCCCAAGCTCAGGAAATGCTTGAAGCTGTACAACACTCTACTTTGAAGATGCAATATGACTGCTACCACATGGCGATGATGGGTGAAGATATTCTCAGTACTTTGGCAGAAAATATTCAGGATATCGGTCACATACAGTTTGCTGACTGTCCGGGGCGACATGAACCTGACTCAGCGCAGATTCCATTTGCAGAGATTTTTAAATGGTTAGATCAAAGCCAATATACAGGTTACATCGCGGCTGAATACCGACCACGAAGCAACTCATCACATTCTTTTGCGTGGAAAGACAAATACTTCCCTCATTTAGCCAATGGCCAATGACGTGTTGATTTGAAATTCAGCAACAAAACCGCTATATTAGATCATGTAAAATTGTCAGGAAATCATACCCTCTATGAATTTAGAACCATCGCCCAGCGCTTCTAATTCTCTCGATCTCGCAAAATCAACGCAAATCAAAGACGTACAAGCTTGCTTAGCTGTTGTACGTGAAGCACTTGAAGATGTAAAAGCCAAAGATATTATTGAACTTGATATCAGCACTATCAGCAACGTAGCAGATGCGATTGTTATTGCGAGCGGTACTTCAACTCGTCACATTAAGTCTCTTGCAGACAACGTGGCAGAAGAAGCACGTAAAGCTGGATTCCGCCCTATCGGTGTTGAAGGCGAACGTGATGCTGAATGGATCCTGATTGATCTCGGTTTTGTAGTGGTACATGTGATGTTACCTACAGCACGTAAATTCTATGATTTAGAAAGCTTATGGCGTACAGCTCCAGAAACTGTAGCTTAAGCTTCCAGAAAAAAGCGACCTAATTAGGTCGCTTTTTTTATCCCTTCACTTTATACACGGACAATCAGCTTCATGGTGTTTTACCCCCGACACTAAAGCAGTTGGTGTAAATCCACCTCAGGATAATTGGCTTTAATTTTCAGCTTGGTTTGTGCATAAACTTGGTCTGCACGCATCGGGCCATAAAAGTCACAATACACTTCATAAATGCTCGTTAAAACTTTGGCATAACTGGTCAAAGGCAAAAACTCGACAAAACTCGCTGAATTAATTTGTGCATTTGCCGCAATTGCCAGCCCGATTTCTTCTAATTGCTCAATCACATCTTGGGTGAAATCAGCCTGATCTGTAGATTTCACCGTCAGCATGACTGACTCGATAAAGCCTAAAAAGGCCTCGCTAATGGTCTCTGCAATGAGCTCGTCTTCTTGCTCCTGCTCCTGCGGTTTTTCAACCCTTAACAGTTCCTGCTTTTCTAAGGTAGATAACTCATACAAGACTTGCTTCAGCATATCTTTACGATAAAAGCGTAGCTCTTCTGTGGTACAGATATCATTTAAGAAGCGATTTAAGACAAATGACGGTTTCATGCTGTACTGCTGCTCCCAGTGCCGTAGTGCACTGTCGAGTAAAGTCCCATGAATAAATTGTTGTAAGCCTTTTTCTAAAGCTTCGCGGCGTTGTGCCAAATTCAACAGTTCGGTGCTCATTGCATTACTCCTGTTAATGACGTTTGGTCATATCATCCGTTTCAAAAGTCACATCTTTTTGAAACTCGGGATAAGACAATTCAGCATGCTCGGTATAGTCCAAACCACGTTGTTCATGTTGCTTACTCACCCGTAAGCCACCCAACAATTTATCTAAGACCTTAAATACAATGAACGCAACGCCAAAGCCCCATAAAAAGGCTGCAATCACTCCAAGCCCTTGTATCGCGATGACATCGCCATTAAACATATTATTTTCAAGGAAGATCCCTGCAGCCAATGTTCCCCATGCGCCACAGAATCCATGCACGGTCACCGCATCAACCACATCATCCAGTTTCATTTTTTCCATGAGCATTGGTAGGAAGGTCACCATCACACCTGCACATAAACCGGTGATGACCGCATACAGTGGAGACATCGTTGCACAGCCTGCCGTAATGGCAACCAAGCCACCCAGTGAGGCATTGATCGTACTGCGGATCAAAATGGCTTTAGATCGGATGAGACAGAGCAACATATATGCAACCACGGCAGCACACGCCGCAAGATGCGTATTTAAAGCAATACGTCCTACGCTGACATTGGCATTAATGGTCGAGCCTGCATTAAAACCAAACCATGCTAACCATAAAATAAAACCGCCTAATGCTACCAAAGGTAAGTTATGCCCTGGTAAATAATGGCTTTGCCCATTGCGTCCAAATCGACCCAAACGTGGTCCCAATACAATGATGCCAGCCAAGGCAACCCAGCCGCCCATTGAATGCACCACGGTCGAACCTGCAAAGTCGATAAATCCGAGTGCTTTTAACCAACCGTCTCCGCCAAATAAACTGCCCCATGCCCAACTACCAAAGACAGGATAAATCAGACCTGAGACAACGGCCGCACTCACCACATAAGCGACAAAATGAATCCGCTCTGCCATTGCACCACTGGCAATGGTGGTTGCCGTTGCAGCAAACATCATTTGGAAAAATAGAAGGTTCCAGTGCCAATCATCCAGTTGATCGGGTGCAAAATGACTGAAGCCAAACCAGCCCGTGGTATTGACCCCAAACATCAGACCAAAACCCACCAACCAAAACACCAGACCACCCAAGCAGGCATCCATGTAGTTTTTCATGAGTACATTCACGGTATTTTTACTGCGAACTGAACCACTTTCGATCATGGCAAATCCGGCTTGCATAAAGAACACCAAGATACCGCCCAGTACCACCCAAATACTGTCGAGCGAAATACGAATGTCTTGAATATTACTGGCGATTTGCGGGTCAACTGCCCATGCAGTCGATGTCAGGACACTCAGAAACAGTGCCATCAAGTATGTTTTTTTCATGATTATTCCCCCAAGAATAACCATGCTGTGCAAAAAGAATACCAAATTTCAGACAATTAATTATTTTTCAATACATTGCGTCACAAAACCAGTTCGCGACAATATTTTGAATCACTGAGATCGAATTTAATGGAACAAAACAGCTCATCGATCTGTACCTTGGTTTCAAAACACGCATCAATTTGATTCAAGCACCTGATGCGCTAAATATTTGTGCACTTTTAGTGTGAAGCATTCATTAATCAAAAGCCAAGAAAATAAAAGCGAAGAAAACAAAAAACCACCCGAAGGTGGTTTAAATCTTCCTCAATCCCGCTTTATCACAGCGGGACTTTGGCAATATGGATTAATGACCACCGCCATTAATGGCTTTTGTCATATCTTCCACAACTTTCTTCGCATCACCGAAGATCATCATCGTTTTATCGTTATAGAACAAGTCATTATCTAGACCTGCGTAGCCTGTAGCCATAGAACGTTTGATCACCATAATGGTACGTGCTTTATGCGCTTCAAGGATTGGCATACCGTAAATTGGAGAACTTGGATCGTCTTTTGCCGCTGGGTTCACAACGTCATTCGCACCAATCACCAGTACTACATCTGTTGCTGGGAAGTCTGAGTTGATCTCGTCCATTTCAAGAATGTCTTCGTATGCAACATCAGCTTCAGCTAAAAGTACGTTCATGTGACCCGGCATACGACCTGCCACTGGGTGAATCGCAAAACGAACTTTTACACCTTGTTCTTTTAAGATTTCACACAATTCTTTCACGGCATTTTGTGCACGACCTTGCGCCATACCATAACCCGGTACGATCACCACGCTATCCGCATTTGACATCAAGAAGCCAGCATCGTCTGCAGAGCCTGAACGGTGATTACGCTGTGCTTTTTCACCATTATCCGCTGCAGCTACTGCGGTACCACCCATTGCACCACCAAACAAAACGTTGATGATTGAACGGTTCATGGCTTTACACATGATGTAAGACAGAATCGCACCCGATGAACCAACCAGTGAACCTGCAACAATCAGCATGTTGTTTTCAAGCGTGAAACCAATCCCTGCTGCTGCCCAACCTGAGAACGAGTTCAGTAGCGATACCACCACTGGCATATCACCACCGCCTACTGGCGCAATCCATACCCAACCAAATGCAAGTGCAAGAACAGTCATTGCCCAGAAAGCATTCATGTTGCCTGTAGTGAAGAAGTAGATACCACACGCCAACATCGCAAGGAAAATTAAAGCTTGAACAGGTTTTACCCATCCACCTGAAATGGTTTTTGCCCATTTCTTCGCAGCCAATTTACCGTAAGCAAATACCGACGCTGTGAATGTAATCGCACCAACGAAACAGCCTACAAACAATTCAAATAAATGAACTTTGCTCATGTGGGCATGTTCTACACCCGCTGCTGTTAATACCGCTTCATTCTCCGCGAATGCCGCAGTCAATTGGTTGTTATGTAGAATCGCAGCGATCGCAATCAGTACCGCAGCCAAACCGACCAATGAGTGCATCAGTGCCACAGTTTCAGGCATTTGCGTCATCGGAACTGTTTTTGCACGTGCAATACCAACGACCGCACCCAACACCATTGCACCCACAATCATCCAAATCACTGGATGATCTGCGACAAAGAATGTGGTGATTACAGCAATTGCCATTGCGATCATGCCGTAACGGTTACCTTGAATCGCAGTTTTCGGACCAGACAAACCACGCAACGTTAAGATAAAAAGAACGGCACCAATCAGGTAGAACCAATCCGCATATTCTTTAATGAATTCCATGGATTAACCCTCTTTTTTCTTTTGCTTAGGTTTGAACATTTCAAGCATACGTGCAGTCACCGCAAAGCCACCAAAAATATTGATACTTGCAAGGAAAACAGCAATCGCACCTAAAATACTCACCACGTTAATGCTTTGGAACTGTACGCTTGCATCCACAATACCTGGGATACCAACGGTTTGAATCATCGCACCAACGATAATGATCGATGACAAAGCATTGGTTACAGCCATTAATGGTGTGTGTAGTGCAGGTGTTACCCCCCAAACCACGTAGTAACCAACAAAGATTGCCAAGACAAAAATAGTAATCGTTTCAACCATGATGATTCTCCTTAACCACGTTTCAGCAGCACTTGGCCGCCATGAGTGACAAGTAGTGCTTTTTGAATTTCTTCTTCAGGGTTAATCGCGAAGTTCTTTTCGCTATCAAACATGGTTTCAATGAAATTCAAAACGTTACGTGCATACAGTGCCGACGCTTCAGTCGAAACTGTTGAAGGAATATTTGGGATACCGAGAATTTTCACACCATTTGCAGTCACGACATTTTCGCCGCAGACAGAACCTTCAACGTTACCGCCAGTTTCAACCGCCATATCTAAAATGATTGAGCCCGGTTTCATTTTGGCAACAGTTTCTGCTTTGATTAAACGTGGTGCGTCACGGCCCGGCAATAATGCAGTCGTAATCACGATGTCAGCATTCGATACGGCTTTATCAACAATAATCGCTTGGTCACGAATGTAGTCTTCACCTGGCATCCAGCCATAACCATTTTTTGCAGCATCAGCTGCTTTTTGTTGCTCTTCTGGTGACATTGGTACGTCTAACCATTTACCACCCAAAGATTCAACTTGGTCACGTGCTGTAGGACGTAAGTCAGTTGCTTCAACTACGGCACCTAAACGTTTCGCTGTTGCAATAGCTTGTAAGCCTGCAACACCTACGCCCATGATCACAACACGTGCAGGTTTTACTGTACCAGCTGCTGTCATCAGCATTGGGAACATACGTTGATATTCTGCCGCAGCCAAAAGCACAGATTTATAACCTGAAAGGTTGGCTTGAGATGAAAGTACGTCCATGTTTTGCGCACGAGATAAGGTCCGTGGCAAAAGTTCCAATGCAAATGCAGACACGTTTTGTGACGCAAATTGGTCAAGTTCGGTGTTGCGGTAAGGGTCAAACATCCCCACAACGGTGGTGCCCGCTGTGAGTTTTTGAATTTCGTCACCTTTAGGCGCACGAACTTTCAAAATCATTTGACTACCGGTATAGGCATCATCCGTAATTTTGGCACCAACTTGTTCATAGGCGCTATCGATGTAAGCAGCGTTTACCCCTGCTCCACGTTCAATAACGACGCTATGACCAGCGCTGATCAACTTCTTTACTGTTTCAGGCGTCGCAGCGACGCGATTTTCACCGACAACAGTTTCGGCTGGAATTCCGATCTGCATGAGCGTTCCTCAAGCTAATTTTTCTTAAGTAAACATCGCAATCCGCGATGTCTCCCCTCAGGATGTGTTTTTGTACAATTTTTGGATTCTAATTGAACTTTTTTAAAATACTACCCAATATTTATTTAATAAATGCCCATATTTTGAACTCATGATTCATGAAAAGAATGATGCGATACTTCATTTATTCAGTTTTATTTGTCGATTTATTACTCATTTTTATTCTACTTATAACTTTTTAATATTACTTAAGACTCAAAACATAAATAATTTAGTCGGTTTTAGCGCGTATTGTTTCAGCGCGTTGATCATTGTGACATTTTCATTCGACAACTAATGATTCGAACTTGTCGTTACAAATCGACTTAAGTCAGGTAAAGGCAGTCGTTCATTCAAACTGCATCAGCTCGTTGACTCATTTGACAGTTTTGACGTGCTGACTGGTATTGAAAACTGACTTTTTTCTACCACAGTCTAGTCAAATCGGTCAGCTTGAATATTCGATGAATTTTTGCGCACGTTTCGGGTTTATCGAAGTCTTGCCCTCCCCACCTGATGCTTCGCCTTAAGTCTTAGAATTGGCTTTTTTAGCTAAAAAAATAATTTTTTGAATATTTAGCATTATGATATCGCTATTGGCTTTGTATCACCAAAAACAATAATTGCACCATTTATGTGCAATTTTCACCTTAAATGTTTCAGCCTGATATATTTGACCTGCCGAGTCATGTTGAGATTAAAAAAATTCAAAACCAAATTGGTCATTTCTTCCACTGTTTTTCATGTTTGATCTAGCAATCCCTTATGCATAAAGGAATAAGTACTATTCTTTTTTTGCATTTTTACTCACACGATGCATTTTTTATAATCAAAATGATAGTTCAAACTTATCGGATCAATGCTGTCGAATTCGTTCAGTCGTCATGAGGCACACCTTAACTTATGTCAAGAAACCTTAGTCCGCACTTCATCGGTGCAATTTTTGCGCTGATTGCTGCCTTCTTGTTTAGTACCAAAGCAATTTTTATTAAGCAAGCCTATGCACTTTCTCCTCTTGTCGATGCCACTGTCCTCATGGCCTTACGCATGATGAGTGCATTGCCGTTTTTCTTGGTCATTACATGGCTGAGTCGATGTTCTTATCAAACGATTCAACGAAAAGATTGGGTGCTCTTACTCATTTCAGGATTAATCGGCTATTACTTTTCGAGCTGGCTCGACTTCCGTAGCTTGATGTATATCAGTGCTTCGCTTGAACGAATTATACTGTTCCTATATCCCACATTAACCGTGCTGGCTTCCGCTGTTTTATTCAAAAAGCCACTAAGTTTTAAAACAATTCTTGCCCTGATTTTAAGTTATGGCGGGACAGTGTTAGTGATGCTACAAGAACAAAATGCCACACCACATGATCAGTACTTTTGGCTCGGATGTAGTTTGGTTTTTGCCAGTGCCGTGCTATTTGCAATTTACTTATTACTCACGCCAGGACTCATGCAAAAGTTTGGTTCTTTACACTTTACCGGTCTAGCTCTGAGCATTGCCTGCATTGGGACGATTATTCATTTTCTATTTGCAACACCACAGCCTATTGCCTTGCTCCAACAACTCCCGAGTCAAGTTTGGCTGTATGGTTTAGCGCTCGGACTATTGGTTACCGTGCTTCCCACCATTTTGATGATGCAAAGTATCGTCCGACTTGGGGCTGCACAATCGGCTATGATTGCCTCTATCGGGCCCATTTTAACGATTTTACTGGCCGTTGCGTTACTGAATGAACATTTAAACCTATGGCAATGGGTCGGTTGCGGTCTGAATATGCTGGGTGTCTTGATGATCAGTCTCAGTAAGAAATCCTAATCGCGCGCTTGGATACTATTCACAGAGAAACACTTTAAGACCTGTTTGATTTTCCTTATAGTGACCACAACAGTATGGGAGCAAATTCCTTGCATACGCTTCCGCCCAAAATCTGGACAATTTATGAAAGCCTCGATCGACATTAGCCATGATAAAACCCTGTTGTGGCTTATGGCTGCTGCATGTGGTTTATGTGCGGGTGCCAATTATTATTGCCAACCTTTAGTCGCTTCTATCCAACAAAGCTTTCAGATTCCACAATCAGAAGTGGCGTTAACCGTCACCTTTGCGCAAATTTCTTATGCTTTTGGTCTACTGTTTATTGTGCCGATTGGCGATATTGTGAATAAAGCCAAATTTATTCCTCTGCTCATGCTTGGAGCGACTGTGGGTTTAGCCCTCTGTGCTTTTTCAACCAATCTATACATGCTTTGGGCAGGAACCATTATCACCGGGCTATTTTCAGTGGCTGCTCAGGTCCTCATCCCTTTGGTCACGGTTGCGATTCGACCTGAAAAAATTGGGGCTGTTGTCGGCTTTTTAATGAGTGGGTTATTGGTCGGTATTCTGTTATCGACCAGTCTCTCAGGCTTATTGTCCTATCTGTTTCATTGGAAATCGATTTACATCCTCAGTGCGCTCTTGATGTTGGTATTAGCCGTCTTACTCAAAAAGCGTCTGCCTGTGGTCAGCATCACACGGATGCCCTACAGCCAAGTTTTCCAGTCAATGGGCGCATTACTCAAACATGAGCCACGGTTAATTTTCCGATCTCTGATTGGGGGCTGTGTCTTTGCTGCGATGAGTATGCTGTTTTCCACCATTGCCATGTTACTGACTGAGCCACCTTTTCAATTAGCCGATGTTTGGGTCGGTGTTGTAACGTTAGTTGGTGTGTTTGGTGCGCTATCGACACAGTGGATTGGTCGTTGGGCAGATTTAGGCTTTAACCGAAAATTAACCTGGCTCGGTTGCAGCATCTTAGCCCTCAGTTGGGGACTGCTATATTTGGGTGGATCATCTCTTGCTTTTTATATTTTGGGCTATGGTTTAATCAACCTCGGTTTGGCAATGGTGCATAGCTGTAATCAAAATATTATTTTCCAACTCAACCCGATTGCACGCTCTCGAATCAATTCAATTTACATGACTTTTTATTTTGTCGGTGGTGCATGTGGTTCAGCTTTGGGCGTATTTGCATGGCATCATGGCGGCTGGACCACCACCTGCATGACAGGGATTGCTTTAGTCATTGCTGCTGGATTTTTTGTATTGATCGATCAACTCTATACTGCGCGGCAACTAAAATATCCACAATGAGAAGTATTCATCACCGCAATAAAGCCACAATAAGTGGCTTTATTTTTACAAATTAACTGACCTGCACCACAGGATAAAAGGGTTTGCCTAAATCCAAGGTTTCTGCATTTTCCAAAAGAATCACCATAAACACCGGTAAGAGTGCCAACAGTATTGTGCAGCCGTCTTGAAGCTGTTTCCGATTGACCGAACTTTTATAGGTCGCGCCGCCATGAACCATTTGATTGCGTAGCGTATACATGCGATTGAACAGCACCATTAAAATATCAACGGAATCTTTTTCTTTAAGCGCGTGCAGTACTTTTTGTTTTTCATGCGCCAAGCCCTCTTTGCATGCGTCATGGCTAATTTTTTGATTTTGATAATCCCAAAAGCCCTGATAAACATAGGGATTATCCAAAAACAACCGTATCGGCTGACTAAAACGCTCCCATAAAATATTATAGATTTTATGCTCTGCATCCTTTTGGCAAATCACATATAAAAACTGCCTTAAGCTTTGCTTGTCCTGTGCAATCTGTAAGTCTTGCGCGTATATTGCGTTGAAGGACACCCACAAACTGATAAATTGCAAATCGAGGTCATCTTGAAGATCAATTGACTTTTTCAGCCAACTTAACCCTCGATGAATGCGTAAATTAAATTGGTCGGTATGTTCCGACTTTTTACTTTTAAATATTTCTTCAAGTAGCATCATGGCTGCTAAATTCCAATGGATAATTCGTTTATTTTTCTACCATTTGAACTTAGCGCAATTGTTTACCGGCATGCAATCAAAATATCTCTGTATTCAACTATTTGGTCTCATCTTGTGTGAGATAGGTATAACGTTCTAACTGATCATTTTCATCAAAAATCAATTCATAAGACATTTTCTTCCCGTTAAAAACGGATTCGGCTGGTGTTCCTAAAAGTTCCCATAACCCCACGGTCGCCACATCTGCAGCACCATGCCAAAACGCACGTCCGACTTTACTGGCAGTCGAATAACCTTGGGTAAAGGTATAAATTTCATGGCGTTTGCCATTTTTATATTCAGAGGTGATCGGTGCGCCAAATTCAGCAATCACCAAGTTACGAGACAGCCCTTGTTGAATCATTTCGGTATTTTTCTTGTTTGGCTGCTTGCTTGCCATAGCAACAGAACAGCCTGTTGTGCCTGATAATGTGAAAACTAAAGCTAATCCTAAGCAGGTTTTTTTCATCATGTGGTATTCCCCAAATTCTTCACATTTCTATTTTTAATTTTTGATTTTCATCTGCTGTTGATCTTAATTGTTTCTTTCATCTTTTTCATTTTTTTATACGACTATTCGTCTGATTTTTAGAATGATTAGCGCTTGAAAGATTCACATTTATGAAGGTTTCAGACTGAATAATGCTTTAAGTTAATTATTGTTTTGTTGGTGACGAATTCGGTGGAACAAACCAGTTTTTCCAAGAGCTACTATGGCGAGTTTCAATTGCAACGGTAGGGATGAGCTCTTGCTTCAGCATTTTTTCTTGACCCACGGCTTTCGCCAACCGCGCTTTGACCGAGTGTATACACTCACGGTCTTCAAACTCACAGCGGTCAAGGTTGGAGCCACCACAGGGTCCATTGGCTAATCCTTTGGGACAGGTTTCAGGACAAATATATAAGGTTTCACCTAAACGACATTGTCCGCAATTTTCACAGCCCACGATGCCATGTTTACTGATAAATTCTGTTTTCAGCAAGGCCGCATCAGCTTTCGGTTTTTGCCATAATTTGGCCGAAAAAATATAAGATCCCGCCCCTTTGGCCAGTTTTGAACTAAAAAATAACTCATGCATGACATGCATACTTTTATATTTCAAAACTTGTTCAACTGGAGCCTTATGGTTATTTGCGCCCGTCGGGTGGAAGTTCACATCTACACTAGAGCGCCAAAGCATTTTCCATTTTGCTAAACACTGTTCAAACGTTAATGTGGCAAATTGCAAAATTGCTTTTTGCAACTTCTCTTGCTCTTCCACTTTATGGCAAGCTGATAAATGAACCCCTGCATAGCCCAAATGCTGACACATTAAAATTTGTAAAGCGCATCGGGCATAGACATTTTGTTCAGCTTGTATGGCATCAGTTTGCTGTTCTTGTTGCAAAAAATTTAATACATCTGCTGAAAGCACGATGCCTGCGACTTTTTGCTTGGCCATAAAGCGGGCACGGGCAAATGTCAGCGGCATGACACACGCCAATACAGGTACATGTGGATAGTATTGCTGCATATAGTGTTGGTAACTGCTCAACACATCCATGTCAAAGCCCAACTGTGTAATCACATAGTCAGCGCCAGCTTGAATTTTTTTATTCAGTTTAAAAAACTGCGCATCCTTTTCTGCTTCTGCATATTTAAAAGGATTAAATGCTACCCCTAAATAAAACCCGCCATAGTCTTTGGCTGCCATGACTTGATTGACCGACTCTAAATAACGGCTCCGTAGAGTCGGATCATTTGCCCCATCCTGATGCTGCTTGAGTTTATCACCACTGAGCAAAAGTAAATTCTCTACCCCGTGCTGCTGAGCATCTTTCAGAAAAGTTTGAAAATCTGAGATATCTCGACCTTTCCCCGAATAATGCAGAATTTTTTCTTTGCTTTGAGGGTAGTCTTGCATTGCTTCTAAAGGAGCAATATCCGTGTCACTTTGTACTCGGTCAGCCAATGTCATGCACACAGGAAAGCCTGCAAATGTCGTTGGGACCAGATGCGTTTTTTGCGTCGTTAGATATTCAAACGAGATACAAAACTGGCGTTGCAATAGATATTGGGAAAATAAAGACATAAAGGCAGGCAGTCAAATCTGCTAAGAAACCATACAATAAAGTTTATAAAATTATAGATTAATCACATAAAAATTTAAATTACTTAAGCCACACTTCCGACTTTTTCTAGCCTGACCTTGAATATGTCACGCTAGCAAGACCATGCCCCAAACCACAATTTATGCTAATATTGCGCGCGTCTTGAAATGCGGTTTTTTTCATCGTATTTCAGACAGCTTTTGGTATTTCTTCACCATTTTCCATTTCGTTCTTCCATCTTGTTCTTTTAAGGCGTGTTTTTTTAATGACTGATCTCCAACCCATTGAAAATAAACTTCAACCACGAATTAGTGTTGCGCCAATGATGGATTGGACGACTCGTGACTATCGTTTCTTTGCACGCTTATTTAATCCCAATGTGATTCTCTACACCGAGATGGTCACCACAGGTGCGATTTTATTTGGCGGTGCGAATCGTCATTTGGACTATAACAACGAAGAACACCCGATTGTGTTACAGCTTGGTGGTTCAAATCCCAAAGATTTAGCGACCTGTACCAAGATGGCACAGGACTGGGGCTATGATGAAGTAAACCTCAATGTCGGCTGTCCGAGTGACCGCGTTCAGAACAATAAAATTGGCGCATGCTTGATGGCAGAGCCTGATTTGGTTGCAGAATGTATTACTGAAATGCGAAATGCTGTTGATATTCCAGTGACCGTGAAACACCGCATCGGGATTGATGACATGCAGTCTTATGAAGAAATGCTGCATTTTGTTGATACGGTTGCAAAGACTGGCTGTAACAATTTTATCGTGCATGCCCGTATTGCCCTGCTGCAAGGTTTGTCGCCAAAAGAAAACCGTGATGTGCCACCTTTACGTTATGAAGATGTTTATCGTCTGAAACAAGAACGTCCAAATTTATTGATCGAAATTAATGGCGGGGTGAAAACCTTTGCTGAAACACAGCAACATTTACAACATGTTGATGGCGTGATGATTGGCCGTGAGGCTTATCACAACCCGTATTTATTGGCTGAGATCGGTCAGCTTTGGGATCTCGAATTACCCAACCGTTTCGATATTATCGATCAGATGCTACCGTATATTGCTAAACGCATGGAAGAAGGTGCGCCGCTTTCTATCATTACCCGTCATATTTTAGGTTTATTCCAAAATCTACCAGGTGCTCGAAAATGGCGTCAGGCTTTAAGTGGTGGCAATGCCAAAACCTTTGCCGATGTGGAAAATGCCATCCAAAATATTAAAGATGCAATGCAACGTACAGAAGACTATTTACGTGATCATCCTAAAGTCGTTTTAGAAGATTAATTCTATAAAGTAAAAGCCCGCTATTTTGCGGGCTTTTTTATTCGTCATGCCTCACCAAGTACGTGTTTAGCAACATCGTCACAACTCAGCTAAATCATCTAAAAAGTCACATCATCACTCAATGACTATTGACCGTAATGTTCCCCTTGGGAAAAGGCTCATCATAGCCAGTCCATTGATAATCTGATGGATCTTCTTCCTCACGTAAACCCACATAGCTCTCAGGCGCCGATGTAACAGGCTCAACCTCCTCGGTTGGCTGTTCCAATTCCTCAACCAAATGATTCAACTCTTGATCTAACTGCGCCTGATATTTTGCAATTTCAGCTTCGTCAATGAAGGCAAATTGTTCTTCATCTATTTTCCATGCATAACCTTGCAAATCTTTGTAAATATCGACCAAAACAGTATAAGGCTGACCATCGTATTGCAACGTCGCCTGAGCCTTAAAACTTAATCCCTTACGTTCTAATACTTTTATATTTTGAATCCGTAAATGGTACTGCCGATAATCTGGATTCTGATCAAACTCGTGCTGCATCTGCTGCTCAATCTGCCGAGATAATTCATCTGTCGAGACAAAATAGCTACAACCAGCCAAACTCAACAGTAAAAAAATGGTGAGCCATCGAAACATATTGCATCCCCCATGATGCATTTATTTTTGATGAAAAAGTCAGACCGTTCACAGATTGCGATCCAAACATTCCTCATTGTTTGCTTCATAATAGCCAATAAAACACACAGTACAAGCCAAATTATCAAGATTTCTCAATTTTATATTTAATTTTGATATCAATCACTTAAATTGCATTTTTGCTGTTTTAAAACACTGACAGCCTTGGTCTATTGCTGACATATTTTTGTTGAAAATGACCATTTTGGTAATAGTTTCCTAGCCGTCAAAGTTTCAACATTAAAACGATCCTATTGTGATTTTTTCAATATAGAGCCTTAAACAAAACATCGTAAAAGCGCCATAAAAAAAATCCCCAAACATTGCGGGGATTTTTAAGGAATCAACTGAAATTATTCATCGTCTGTTTCAGGCTCATGATGTAGCGCATCATGTATGGCTTCCACCAATTGCTGTGCAATTTCTTGTTTTGAGGCTTTCTCTAAATCACGCTTTTCCATTTGATATTGATCTGCGAAGAACACAGTCATGGCATTTTCGTCTGAAGCAAAACCAATGTCTTTACGTGAAACATCATTGCACGCAATCATATCGAGTTTTTTTGCCACAAGTTTGCCGGCAGCATACTCTTCGACATTGCGTGTCTCGGCGGCAAATCCAACCATAAATGGACGTTTTGACTGCTGCGCAATCGTTGCAACGATATCTGGATTTTTAATTAAAGCCACATTGAGTTCATCGCCAGCTTTTTTGATTTTATGCTCTGCAACTTCTGCCACGCGATAATCTGCAACCGCCGCTGTTGCGATAAAAATATCACAGCCTTCATCTAACATTTGCAGACTGGTATCTAACATTTTAATTGCAGACTGCACATTAATCCGTCGTACACCATTTGGTGTATCTAAACTGACGGGTCCTGCGATCAGCGTTACTTTAGCACCAGCTGCATAACATGCCGCTGCCAGAGCAAACCCCATTTTACCTGTGCTGTGGTTGGAAATATAACGTACAGGATCTATCGACTCACGTGTTGGACCGGCTGTAATCGCCACATGTTTACCTGCAAGCATGCCAAATTTTTCAGCAATGGCTCGCTGTGCTTGATGAAAATAGGCCGTCACTTGATCCGCCAAATCTTCTGGCTCAGGCATACGTCCTAAGCCCACATCTCCACATGCTTGAGAACCGGCATCAGGCATGATCACATGTACGCCATCTTCAACCAGTGTATTTAAATTACGTTGTGTCGCTTTGGCTGCCCACATTTGCTGATTCATCGCTGGGGCAACCCAGACGGGTGCTTTTGTCGCAAGATAAAGTGTCGAAAGAAGATCATCTGCTAAACCCGCCGCAAATTTTGCCAGCGTGTCGCAACTTGTAGGAGCGACCAATACCAAATCAGCCCAACGTGCCAATTCAATATGCCCCATACCCGCTTCTGCTTCGGGATTGAGTAATTCGGTATGCACAGGGTTGCCTGAAAGCGCCTGAAACGTTAGCGGGGTCACAAAGGCTTGCGCACCTTGTGTCATCACCACGCGCACATCAAATCCGGCATCTTTTAATCGACGGACAAGAATGGCACTTTTATAGGCTGCGATACCACCAGTGACACCTAAAAGAATATTTTTTGTGGGCATTACACTTAAATCAAAGCTCACGAACAGGCTACCTATCTGTTGCAGTGGCGCTCACAATAGCATTAAATATGCACTGACCCAATAATCTGCTGTGAAAAAGCCGATTGACTGATAATAAAAAAGTCTAAGAATAATGAATAATTCAATTAAAAATTGGCCTGAACAAGAGCGTCCACGTGAGCGCCTGATTCAACAAGGCGCACAAAGTTTATCCGATGCTGAGCTACTGGCTATTTTCCTACGCTCTGGTTCCCAGCAGCACTCTGCTGTCGAACTTGCACGAGTCCTGATTCAACATTTTGGTCAGTTGCAAGCGCTAATGGATGCGTCACTTGAGGATTTACGCCAATTTCATGGCATCGGAAATAGTAAATATGCGCAGCTCATGGCGGTAAAAGAACTCGGTAAACGCTATGTGAGTCAGCATTTTCAAAATGAAGCCTTACACTTGCAACATTCTGAACAATTGCAAAACTTTCTTCGCTTTGAATTTTTATCGGAACGTCAAGAAGTCTTTGGCGTGCTCTGTCTAGATGCGCATTTAAGAAAAATAAACTTTAAAAAACTTTTTTATGGCAGCCTCAATACCTGTGAAATTTCCATCAATCAACTGCTGCGTTATGTCATTTCTGAACACGCCAGCAGTATTGTCATTGCACATAATCATCCTTTCGGTCGTGCAGAACCTTCTGCTGCCGATCTTGAATTGACTCGACTCATTCAGCAGGCTTGTCAGCTGGTGGAAATTCGACTGATCGATCATTGCATTATCTCAACAGAAGGGAGTTTTTCCTTTGCTGAACATGGCTTGCTCCAAGCACACTCATCTGCATGAAACAGTTATTGACAAGTGCTTGAGCAAACCCGAAGATCATCATAATTTTTTAAAACTAGAAATTATCATTCGAACATGATCGTCCGTGACCAACCGAGTATTTTTAAACTGCTATTTTCTTGGCGAGGAACGATTTTACCTAAGGTTTTACCGCCGCTCGGGATCGTTATGTTGCTGTCTGCCATTGTGGGCGGCTTATCCTATGTCGATATCTTCCATTTTACCGAATTTCCTTTGGTCGGCTTTACCCTAATCGGTGTTGTGCTGTCGATTTTCTTAGGCTTTAAAAACTCAGCCTGCTATGACCGTTGGTGGGAAGCTCGGCGTTTATGGGGCATTTTGATTGCCAATGCGCGACATTTTGACCGTGACTGCCGTTTACTCAGTCAAGGCCGTCGTGAACGTGTGATTCAACATGTGATTGTGTTTGCCAATGTTTTACGTGACCGACTCCGCCATCAAACCGCCAACCCTACTGAACTAGTTGAAACCAGCGGCATGAGCGCGAATGCCATCACCCAGTTATACCAACAAGCCAATGCACCGCAGTACACGTTGAGTTTGATCCAATGGGAGCTGATGCAGGCGCTTAAAGATGGTGAAATTTCAGATATTATTTATACCCAGATGAATCAGCATGTGATGGAACTCAGCACCGTACAAACAGGCTGTGACCGGATTGCCACCACGCCATTACCGTTTGCTTATTCGGTCTTGCTGAATCGAACCGTTTATTTTTTCTGTTTTGTCTTACCCTTTAGCTTGGGTTCTACTTTAGGTCTTGCGACCCCCCTATTGGTGGGGATTTTGGCCTATACCTTTTTAGGCTTAGATGCGCTGAGTTCAGAGATTGAAGAGCCCTTTGGTACACAAAGCAATGACCTTCCTTTGGACTCAATGGTTCGAACTATTGAAATTGAGCTACTTGGAACTTTAGGCAAACCCACCCCACCACCGATTCAAGCTAAAGATCATAATTTATTATAATTGGTATGCGTTTCGCCTGAATGCACGGATCGCATTCAGATCCATGATCCATACAACACCCATAATAATGAAAAATCATGAAAATAAAAAAACGGATTTTCACTTATAAGCCACAACCGATTCTGCATCCTTGCAAAGCGCTTGCTGTGATTTTCATGTTCGTTGTGTTGCTGTTTAGCATCGCATTACTCCTAGCATGGCAAGGCATATTATTCACATCATGGCAAAGCAATTGGCAATTCTTATTCCTGATGAGTGCTCTATTGGTCATCAGTATATTTCGTGACAAATCGCAAAGAATCAAATTTCCATTTTGGATTCAACAGCATTTGATTGATCCCAAATTGGCTTTGGATTTAAAAGAACACGCCTTACGCAGTTCAGATGCTGTGATTGTGGATTATCGAGAGGTGCGTGAACATTGGTGGCAAGGCAAACAGCAACAATTGCTCTTAAAGCTCAATGAACTTGAAGAGGCGAAATGGTTTAGCGTCGATCTCCATCAAGTCTTTGCGAGTACTTTGTTTTTAAACATTCATGTGCAATTGAATTCTGCCCTCATTGGGCAACAGATTTTGGTGCATTATTTGGCACGTACGCGCACCATCGTGCAGTTATATGCGCATGATCAGCTTGATGATTTTCATCAAATGAAAAACTACTTTGCCATGCCCTATACGGGGAATATCTATTTTGAGCAGATTCCAACACGGCTTACGTTGGATTTACCTTATTTATCGGAAATTCATGCCGTTCGTGAAGAAGATCAACCCGGTTATCTCCTCAAACTGAAAACCAGTTATGGGCAGAGCTATCGTATCAGTTCACAGGCACGGCATTTTGATAAACTCGAATTGGCACTCTCAAGCGCCATTGATTTTATTCCTTATCGCAATTTTAAACATCAACCTACCATGCAATCTGCCTTGCTGACCAAGAGGCATCCTCAACGCGTGACACGTCTACTGTTGTGCATAATCGCCATCAGTGTTTTTATCATCGCGTTTTTGTTCAAGTCATGGTTCTGGGCATGCGTTGCCGTGGGCTGCCTCTATCTGCTTTACCGTAACATTCAGCATTATCGAACTTCACCGTTTATCGAAGATCCTGATGTCAATGTGACTTAAAACTGTCCCAGATTCCAACTTGCCCTTCTTTCACTCGAGGGATGTTGCCGAGTTTGATCCATGGCATATTGTCACCATGAAAATCACTGCCAACAGAAACTTTTAAGTTAAAGGCAGCAATCATACGATCCACCATTTGACGAGTCGATAATGGCTCAATTGCCGGTGGTAATTCCACTGCATCACCGCCCGCTTCAGCAAAGATTTCAATCAAATAACGAATATTGGTTGCAGACAAATCATAACGCGTTGGATGCGCCAACACTGCAAAGCCACCACTGGCATGAATCACCTCAATGGTCTCAACAAGACTTGGACCTTCAAATTTTACAAAAGCTTTTTTGCCTTCTTTAATATATTTATCAAAAGCTTGTTGTGGACGTGAAACTACCCCCTTTTCCACCAAAGTTTTGGCAATATGGGTACGTGTAACCCGATCTGGAATCTGGTCGACTTTGGCAATCACATCGCTATAAATATCTTGACCAATTAACGGTATCAATAAGTCACAAATCTGCCGAGCACGTTCCGCTCGAATACGCTTTTGATCCATTAATAAGGCTTGTAAGGGCGCAGGATTTTGCACATTTAAAGCGACGATATGCACACCATAACTTTTTTTGGTCGCAGGTCTCGACCACTGGCTAGAAATCTCCACACCAGAGATTAATTGCAGCTTTAATTCATGCGCAACCTGCTCTGCAGCCAACAAACCGTCCATCGTATCGTGATCAGTCAAAGCCAGCGTATGAATTCCAATAGCACTTGCGGCCTGCACCAGAGCCTCTGGTGACAAAGTACCATCAGAAATATTACTGTGTGTATGTAAATCTACGCCTTGCATCTCTATACTATGTCATTTATTTGATCAGATTTAGATACTCTAACATGAAAGCACTTTTAGACTTTGTGCCACTCATTATTTTCTTTTATTTATATAAAACTGTAGATCCAAAAGATACGCAGCACCCATTATTACAATTGATTGGTTCTGCTGGGGGTGTCGATAACAATAACATTCTTGTGGCAACATCAGGCCTCATCATTTCCATGCTTGTGGTTTATGGTGCATTGTTTGTCATGCAAAAATTTCGTCTAGATAAACAACAATGGATTGTGTTGTTCATGACCGTGATTTTTGGTGGTATTACCCTGATGCTAAGCGATGATTTTTATATTCGGTTAAAAGCCGTTTTACTGAACTTAGTGTTTGCTGGGGCGTTTTTACTTTCTCCACTGTTTAGTAAAGATAAGAAACCACTCATCGAACGTTTATTTGGTCCAGTCTTAAATTTAACCGCTGTCGGTTGGAAACGATTGAACTATGCATGGGCTGCAATGTTCGTGGTGATGTCATGTTTACACACCTTTTTCGCTTATTTGTTTGCAGACGGAAAATATTGGGGTGAATTCACTGCTTTTGGTGACATGATCGTGATGTTTTCCTTTATCATTATTCAGTTTATTGTATTACGTAAATACTTTAAGACCTCAGAATAATCCATTCGGTCAAAAATCAGGAAAAGTCATGCCATTATTCGTCGTAAGCTGTACAGATAATGAAGGTACAGTAGAAAAGCGCCTTGCAGTTCGCCCTCAACATCTTGAACGTCTACAAAAACTTGATGATGAAGGTCGTCTGATTGTTGCAGGTGCGATGCCTAAAGATCCGGCAAACCCACAAGCTGGTTTTTATGGCAGTACGATCATTGTCGATTTTGATAGTCGTGAAGCCCTAGACCAATGGTTGGCAGATGAACCTTTCCTCAAAGAAGGGGTTTATGGCCAAATTGATGTCAAACCATTTAACAAAGCATTTCCTAAAGGATAAGGTTCATGCGCGTCGTTGTTTCTAGTTTACTGGGCTTATCTTTAATTTGTTCAACTGCATGGGCTGAAGAACCGGCTCCTGCACCTGCTGTAGCCCCTGCTGCTCAAGCAACGACTGCAACACCTCCTCCCAATCCTGTGCCGCATACTATTCCTGCCAATAAACCGGGCATCATTAAAGTGGCGGCAACCGTCAATCCCAATGGTCAACCTCAAGATGCAAATCCATTGACCATTGAGCAATTGGCAAAAAATAAAGCGCTGCAAGATGCCAAAGTCAAAGCGATGGTCAAAGACCAATCTGTACGCTTACAACAGTTAGAAAAAGCTAACCTTGAAGCCTTGGCGCAAAACCAAGAATTACAACTTAAAAATGATAGCTTGGGTGTACAAGTACAAGTGCTACAAAGTGAACGTAGCGCGCAGATGTTTTTATATGGCGGGACCACACTAGGTGTTGGTGTGATTTTAGGTTTCTTGTTGGCCAGTTACGTCTATACCAAACGTCGTCGTCAATGGTAATTCGTTTTTCTACTTCAATTTAAAGGGTGCTTGAGTTTTGTCAGGTGCAATTCAGACTGCCGATCTCGATTGGCAAATGATCGATGGCATTGATATTCCAGTGTCTAGACAGTTTGGTGATGTGTATTTTTCGAAGGATAACGGCCTACTCGAAACACGTCATGTGTTTTTAAAAGGGAATGACCTCGACACTCGCCTTGCGGCACTGACTGATTTTGAATATTTCAGTGTCGGCGAAACAGGTTTTGGTACAGGCTTAAATATTTTGGCCTTGTGGCAATTATGGCAACAGGTTCGTCCAGATAATCACAGTCATCTGCATGCTATTTCTGTAGAAAAATTCCCTTTATCTAAAGCAGACCTCATTCGTACATTAAATGCATGGCCTGAATTACAGCCTTTGGCACAGCAACTGATTGCGCAATATCCTGAACCCATTGCGGGATGTCATCGACTCAATTTTCCAGAAGAGCGTTTTTCGATTGATCTTTGGTTAGGCGATGCACACGACGTTTTTCCTGTCATGGCAAAAACTGCTACAGTCAATGCATGGTTCTTGGACGGTTTTGCACCCGCCTGTAATCCTGACATGTGGGAAGAAAACGTACTCAAAAATATCGTGCGTCTATCGGACATTGGGACGACCTTCGCCTCATTTAGTGTGGCAGGTGTACTGAAACGCGGCTTACGTGAGCATGGTATTACCATTACACGACCACGTGGCTTTGCTCATAAGCGTGAAATGCTCAAAGCTTTTTGGCTCGTACCTGAAAGATCAGATGATCAATCCGAAGTTGCTAACCTTCCCACTTTAGACGAAAAAAAAAATTCTGAAATCACTGTAGGTCATAACCCTCGTCAAATCGCAATTATTGGCGCTGGCATCGCAGGTTTAAGCTGTGCTTGGGCATTTGCTCAACGCGGGCATCAAGTGCGTATTTACGAGAAATCAGCACCACTCAGCGGTGGGTCGGGTAATCCTCTTGCTCTACTCAACCCTAAACTCTGTCCAATTGAACAAAGTGCTGAGCATCTGATGACCCTCAGTTGGTTATATGCGCTCAAGCATTATCAAAACTTCAAGGCATTTCGTCCCTTACAGATTCACCAATCTATTTTAAAAAATAAAGCAGAATACCTTGATTTAGCTCAAGCTTATCCTTCAGAGGTGTTAGCTGCTGAAGAAGGCACGCCAAATCAATTAGCTTCAGCATTTCCAACCCTGCTCCTCAAACAAGCAGGCGCGGTCAGTCCACATCAGCTTCGTGACCAAATCTTGGCACATCCGCACATTGAATTGTTACAAGCAGATATTCAACGCATTGAGCAGCAACAAAATGGCGTTGCGCTATTTACACAGGATCAGCAGCTTCCATCTGTCGAACATGTCATTCTCTGTGCAGCACGTGAAAGTATGCAGTTACAAACAGATTATCCAGAGCTGCGTGCCATTCGTGGACAAGTCAGTTGGTTGAACAACCCCGCTCAACAAATGGATATGCATACCGCCTATAGTTATGGAGGCTATTGTATGCAACTGGATGCCGAACAGATGATTATGGGCGCGTCATTTTATCCCGGCCGTGATGACACCGACGTTCTCACCGAAGACCATGTGCATAACTATGAACTTATCCACAGTGTGTTCCCTGACTTTGCCAAAACCTTAGCACCGATTGAGCAATGGCATGGACGTGCTGCGATTCGCGCACAGACGAAAGACTTTTTCCCGGTAATTGGTGCAGTCCATGAAGATCAGCACATTTATAGCTGTAGTGGACTCGGTTCTAAAGGTTTCCTGTATGCACCGCTCTGTAGTGAAATCATTGCCGCGCTAGTCTTAAAAGAAGCCTGCCCTATTCCAACACAGCTACTCGATAAAATTCATGCAGCACGTTTTATACGACGCGCCAAAGCGAAACAAAAAACCAAGAAACCTTATTTTCAAGGTCAGGTGCCCTCAGCACCACCTCAAGAAAAATAACTTGCAATAAAAAAGCGCCTTTCGGCGCTTTTTTTGATTCGATCTTATTTCCCTTGTTCCAAAGGAAGACCGGCATCACGAGCAGCACGCGTGCCGCCCATTAAGATTACATATTCACGTGAGCTGTCAAAACCCTCTAGTAACTCTGCTGCACGTGGAGCTTTACTTCCGCCACCACATAAAATGTAAATGGGTTGATCCGTTGACACCTGAGTCAGTGCATCTGATGACAATGCGTTGATCGGTCGGTTAACCGCACCTTTCACATGTGCTTCAGCATAAGCACTTGCATCGCGAACATCCCAGATAATCGAGTCTTCTGGGAACTCAAATGTTGTAATTTCTTGTTTACGGATCATTGCGCACTCCTTTTGATGTAAACAACACTTGGCAAATGAAGAAAACATCCCTAGCATCTCAGATATTCTTTCCCTTTGTAAAGGTCTAATCTATGCCTTCTTTTGATATTGTTTCCGAATTAGAAGTTTTTGAAGTAAATCATGCAGTTCAAAACACGCAAAAAGAAATTGCGACGCGTTTTGACTTCCGTGGTCAAGACGTTTCAATTGAGTTAAATGAGAAAAATAAGGAAATCAAAATCTCAACAGAAAGCGATTTCCAATGTGAGCAAGTGTATACCATGCTCGAAAATCATTTCTTCAAACGTAAAGTCGACATTCAAGCACTCGATCCACAAAAAATGACGGCTTCTGGTAAAAACGTCATTCAAGTGATCAAACTAAAAGACGGTCTTGACTCTGATACTGCAAAAAAAATCAATAAAGCCATTAAAGAAAGCGGCATTAAAGTGCAATCTTCTATTCAAGGCGACAAAATTCGTGTGACTGACAAGAAACGTGACACTTTGCAACAAGTGATGGCGTTCTTAAAAGAGCAACAGTTTGGTGTGCCGCTTCAATTTAACAACTTTAAAGATTAAGGCAGCACAACTGCCATTGAGGTCAATATGGCACGTCCAAATCGTCTAAATAAACTGGTCAAAGCAAGCTCTAAATTACCCAAAGGTATTCAAAGTCGTTTGCTCAGTCGAGCTTTTGGTCGTGTCGTGCCCATGGTTGGAACGGCTAAAATCCAATATCAACATGTCAGCCCTGAGCGTGTTGAGGTGAGCATCGCCAATCATAAGGCGATGCAAAACCATATCGGGCAAGTACATGCCTGTGCCATGGCGCTGATCGCAGAAACAGCCACAGGTTTTGTCACAGCAATGAACGTCCCTGATAGCGCCATTGTCCTAATTAAAAGTTTCAAAGTTGATTTTAAACGTCCAACCCAAGGTGGGATGAAAGCCATCGCAACGCTTACACCCGAACAGCAACGACAAATGCAAAGCACAGAAAAAGGTGAAACCTTAGTACAGGTCTTAGTCACCGATGAATCTGGTGAAGCACCGATTCAATGTGAAATGCTTTGGGCGTGGGTGGCAAAATCCGCTCTGAAAAATAAATAAATGTAAATAAAACTTACTTTTAGGTAAGTATAAGTTTTACCAAATTTCAGCAAAATCAAGACTGTTTTTTACTATTTATACGCAGTAATTCCGCTCAATATGCTTGCACGACACAAATATATTGAGCACTTTATGAAAAAAATCATTCTCCTTTCATTCATCGGCATGGCGGTTTTTTTAACTGCATGTCAAAGTACTATTCCTGCAACGCCAACGACTCCAAATCAAGCGGCTGATAGCAATATTCAAACCAGCCAAGCAGCGGAAAATAAGAAAATCGTGATTGATTTTTATGAAGGTGTCTTTCTTAAACATCAGGTTAAGACATATGCTGACCGATATATTGGCAATCAATATATTCAACATAATCCGCATGTACCTGATGGCAAAGCGCCTTTTGTCGATTATTTTACCCAGTATTTTAAACAAAATCCTGAAGCAAAAAACCAGATCAAACGTGCCGCTGCCGAAGGTGATTTGGTCTATTTACATGTGCATTCTACGCAAAATAAGCAAGACCGCGGAGAAGCCATTATTGATATCTTCCGTGTTGAAAATGGCAAAATTGTTGAACATTGGGATGTGCAACAAAGCATTCCTGAAACCAGTGCCAACTCAAACACGATGTTTTAATTTCTCAGCCACTATTCATAAAAAAAGCCACTCGATTGAGCGGCTTTTTTTGTCTTACTTTAATTAAGCTTGATCTGCAGCAAATTTAGCTTTTGCATCCGCAGGAATTTGACGCTTAGCACCTTTCACATCGACAGCGACAAATGTAAATACACCTTCGGTTACGCGAATTGGATCACGTGAACTGTCGTGACTATCCCAAACTTCAATCTGCATTTGGATAGAGGTATTACCCACTTTTAAAATTTTGGTATATACACTGATGACATCCCCGACTTTCACAGGAACGAGGAAGGTCATTTGGTTAATTGAAATCGTTGCACAGCGTCCTTGACTGAAACGCTCTGCGTGAATTGCACCGGCCAAGTCCATTTGTGACACGATCCAACCACCGAAAACATCACCACTCCAGTTGGTGTCTGCAGGCATCGCGATGGTTTGTAGGGAAAGCGTTCCTTCAGGTTTTACATGAGTTTCTGACACTTTAGCTCCTGGCGCTGACATTTATTGAGGTAGATTTAACTGCTGATTGAGCCATTGTTGTAACTCACCAGCACGCATTGCACCGCTTATTCTAGCAATTTCGTTGGTTTTATTCATCAAAACCAGTGTAGGAATACTACGAACATTAAATGCACCGCTCAATCGAGGGTTTGCTTCGGTATCAATTTTGGCAAAAACCACCTTCGGATTAGATTTTGCAACTTGTGAAAAGTGGGGCGCCATCATCTTACATGGTCCACACCATTCAGCCCATAAATCGATCAGCACAGGTAAATCACTATTGCTAATAAAATTTGCAAAGTTCTTTTCATTCAACTCGATGGGCGCCAATGGAATCAATGCTTGGTGACATTGACCACATGCAGGTCCAACTTCGAGTTTTTCTTCAGGTACACGGTTTTTTGCACCACATTCAGGACACACAACGATCATTTAGCTGACTCCAACATGTTGATGTAAAAATTCTAATTGGGTTGCCATGGCTTTTTCAAACCATTGCCCATGATAAATATCAAAATGTTGCATTTCCCACTCATAATACTGCACATACGGTGCAATATTGGTCGCAGTTTCTCGGCTTGATTCGATGGGAATCAAACTATCTTCTTTGGCTGCAATAAAAAGTACTGGTATGCTAATTTTCCGGACATCCAAAATTGGGCGATAGCGGATTAACTTAAAAAAGGCCCGAGCCGGAATTTCGCCACTCCAATAAAAATCAGGATTCACAATCGATAAGTAGCCCGCATAACTATCCTCAGACTGTAAAAAACACAATCGATGTGGATGAACTACAGGTAAAGTCGTTGGGCTCATCCCAACTTTAGAACCCATATAGTCCTGACTCGATAATTTTAAGGCTTTGGGTAATTGCTGTAAGGGATACAATTTTGCACTTTCAGCACCGTCGACAAATGGGACTTGTACCATCACCGCTTTAATATTTTTAAGCTCTGCCGCCAAACTGAGTACATAGCCACCACTCAGCGATGTCCCCCATAATACAATGCGTCTTGAATCAATCGATTTACGCTGCTGTAAATGATCAATCATGGTCCGCCAATCTTCAAGTTGTGCCTTCAGGTTTACTAACTCTCGCGGACGCCCTGTACTGCCACCCCAATAGCGATAATCAAACAATACGGCAGCATAGCCCGCTTGTACAAAGCGCTTGGCATATTGCACTAATTTAAATTGGCGTAATGCAGCCAAACCATGCGCCATGAGAATGACTGCAGGTTTTTCAACAGATTTTGGACGATAAAAGTCAGCAGCTATAACATCTTGTCCGCTTTTGACATACAGTGGTTCGACTGTATAGGCGTGCATACGCGCTCCATTGCGTTATTTTATGGTTGTAATCGCTTATAAAAATTTAAGAACATTCTGCTCAAGTTTGTGCTTAATGCTATCATAAAGCATAAATCTATGAATTAAATTATGGAGTGACTCAATGAGCGAAAATGTTGGTTTTGCAGGTCAAATCGGCCCAGAACATGTAGCGCAAGTGGTTGAAAAAGGCTTTAAATCGATTATCAATAACCGCCCTGACATGGAAGGTGGTCCTGAGCAACCAACCAGTGCTCAAATTGAAGAAGCAGCACGTAGCGCTGGTTTAGACTATGTTCATCAACCTGTTGTTGCAGGTCAAATTTCTGAGCTAGATGTCCGTAACTTTGCTAATCATTTTAATGAATTGCCAAAGCCAGTGCTCATGTTCTGCCGTACAGGTAACCGTTCAAATAACCTATATCAACTAGCAAAACAGATGGATCTTTTGGATGACTAAGGCTTTCATTCAAAAAGCTTTATTGATCGCGACTTGCGTCTTTTCAGCACCTACATATGCAGATAATAACAGTCAGCCCTTAAATGCAAATTTAAGTGTCTCTGGGCAAATGACCACAGATAAATTTTCAAGTTTACTCAAACACCTTAAATTTAAATCTGTGATTGTGAACCGACCAGATAATGAGGCGGGCAATGAAGTGACTGTTTTACAGTTACGAGGCATTGCTGAAAAGTCTCATGTGAGTGTTGTGTATCAACCTGTGCAAAGCGGTAAAATTTCTCAAACAGACGTGAAAGAATTTGCCAAATATTATAATGAGCTTCCTAAACCCATTTTGATGATTTGTCGTAGCGGTTCTCGTTCGACATCTCTTTTCAATCAAGCTAAGGCTCAAGGTTTGCTCAATGAATAAATTCGTGTTTACCGTTTTATTTACAACGTTGTTGCTAACAGGGTGTAATTCTATGAATGTACGTCCAACCGTTGGTGTAAGTGTCGGGACTACACTTTGAATTGAACAGTCCTTCCAAAAAAAACAGCGCCGAAGCGCTGTTTTTTTAATTTAGTAAATTAGCCCACGGTTTTTGGTAGCTACAACTACCTACACCATATGGACTTGAATCAAATGGTTGCGATGCCGCTGATTCTAAATCAGCTTTTAATGGATTCAATGGGTAAAGCATCGTTGATTCAACTGTTTTTCCACTTACTGTTGTTGAAGCTTTAATTTGGACGGTTTGCCAACCTGCATAACGACGTAAGTAGTTAACTTTAAAGTCAAATGAACCTGTAGCAGTCGTTGTATAACTAAATTCATTTATCGCAGAATCATCAACTTTATCCCTATTTACTAAACTTGTTGCAAGCGATGAAGTAGTCGGATTTGTCACTGCCGAACATAACAAGTACGTTCTTGGTTCAATTTCATAGCGTGCAATTAAAGATTTATTAGATTCAAGTTCAACGATATCATTTTGTGCTTTTGATAAATCTATTTTTTTTGCATTAATTTCTGCTTGTAATTTTGCTTTGTTCTCTTTTGCATTCAGATCGCTATCATCAATTAAGCTCAAATCACCTTCTAAAGATTGAATATCAATATTGAGTTGATTAACTTTAGTATTTAAAGGCTTAATTTTATTAACATCTATATTCAAAAGATCTGTAGATCTTATTTTTTCAAGCTCAGAATTTTGAACGTAACGACCAATTGCACCA
Organism: Acinetobacter sp. YH01010; assembly: GCF_013420775.1. Classification (NCBI taxonomy): domain Bacteria; kingdom Pseudomonadati; phylum Pseudomonadota; class Gammaproteobacteria; order Moraxellales; family Moraxellaceae; genus Acinetobacter; species Acinetobacter sp. YH01010. Next base: position 124,371 of record NZ_VOYF01000011.1, read on the forward strand.
GAGATAATATTAATAGACATCGTCACTTTTTGATTTGATAAAGGCTTACCGTCAATATCAACAACTTGTGCAGAAATATCCTCAGTATAGAAAGTTTTTTCTGAATTAGTACTTAGTACACCAGCATTACCAAAAGTAATATTACCTACAGGAACTAACGTATCACCGGCAATCACATCCAGTTTAATCGGCTTAACCACTTTATTGTTATTGGGGTCTACAATTATCGCTTCAAAATTAATACCACTATTAATTAAAGATGTAGCCAGTTGCCCAGTCGCTAAAGGCAAACGTATAGTAAATACTGCATTACCAAGATTATCGGTAATTAGTGTTGAAGAACCATCAATTGAAACACGATTATTTGCATAATCTAAAATACTGAGTGTTACTGATTTACCAGCCAAAGAACCACCATTGGTATCCAAAGCTTTAACTGTAATCGTTGCCGTATCACCTTTTACAGAAAGTAAATTCTTATTCGTTTGAATAGCTAAATCATATAATGGTTTCTCAGCTTCGCTTTCAACTACACTTACATATGTATCAGATATTTTTTTCTTTTCAGCATTTAATAAATTAATAGAAATACCGTTTGTTAATAGTGATGTATTTGTAGAAGCACCCAGTTTAATCGTGTAAATGACATATCCATTTGCATCCGTTGTTTGATCCGCACTACCATCGATAGATACTCCTAAATCTTTAGCATTCACTAATTGTAATGTAACAGGTTCATTTTCAGCAGCACCACCTGTTTCAGAATCTAGAACTTGTACAGTTAAAACGATCGTATCACCTGATAACAACATAGCAGTTTTTGATGCTTTAAAGTTTGCATACAAATCTTTTGTTTCTTCTACAGGGGGAGTAGTAGTATCACCACCATTGTTACTATTATTTCCATTTCCATTTCCGTTATTTACAGTATCGCCTTGGTTAAAATAGCCATCGCTGCCGCCTCCACCACAACTTGCAAGTAAAATAGATAGTGCAATCGCAGAAAGCTTCAATGACGTTTGTTTATTTAGCATGAATTTCCCCTAGAACCCTCAATGTATATAGAGTTGTTATAAATATTTATTGGGTGCTATGTAACCATAGTTATAGCTTTATGTAAATAAAAGGAAGACAAATGTTTGTTGTGGTAAATTCTCTATAAATAGGAGTCTATATGTACGACATCATCATTATCGGTGCAGGAACCGCAGGCATTTCAGCCTATAAAGAAGCAATTAAAAAAACACAAAATATTCTTATCATTAATGATGGTCCCTGGGACACTACCTGTGCACGCGTCGGTTGTATGCCAAGTAAAATACTTATTTCTACTGCAAACCGGATATACGATATACAACACGCCGAAAATTTAGGACTAGATGTCAAAAGTGAAATTGACACCTCTAGAGTCATGCACCATGTTCAAACTTTACGTGATCGTTTTACAAGAGCCACGTTAAAAGATGTTGAAAGTTGGCCAAGCCAACATAAAATTTCTGGAAAAGCAGAATTTATTGATTCCAATACCATTCAAGTAAATAACCAAACATTTAAAGCCAAATCATTTATCCTTGCAGTAGGTACAACTCCTGCTATAGATACAGAACAAAAACAAATTTTAGGCGATAAATTAATTACGTCCGATCAAATATTTGAGTTAGAACAACTACCAAAATCTGTCGCAGTTATTGGAAGTGGCGTGATCGCTTTAGAATTGGCTCAGGCTTTAACACGGCTTAATGTAAACACCACTGTTTTTGCACGTAGTCGAAAAATTGGCTCACTGACTAGCCCCATATTACAAAAGCTCGCACAGGAAGAGTTAAGTAAAGAGTTAAAGCTAAAGTTTGAAATTTTACCTGAACATTACTCTGTTGAAGGCGATTTAGTTCATTTAACCTATACTGAAGAAAACGTACAAAAGTCACTACAAGTTGACTATGTTTTAGCTGCAACTGGCAGACGTACATTATTAAATACCTTAGGTTTAGAACGTATAAGTTCAGAATTTAAAGATTTAAAAAATTTACCGATCAATCCGGATACAAAGCAACTAGCTGATTATCCTATTTTTATTGTCGGTGATGCACATACCAATACCCCTATCCAACACGAAGCAGCTCATGAAGGTAAATTTACAGTACAAAACTGTTTAAACTTTCCACAAATTAAATCCATCAAGACGCTAACCCCTCTAGGCATCTTATTTTCTACACCACAAATGGCAACTATTGGTCAAAGCTATAAGCAACTACAAGATAAAAACACAGAATTCGTCATTGGTTTCGTTTCTTACGAAAAACAAGGTCGTGCGATTGTTGCTGCTAAAAATAAAGGGGCTGCCGAAGTATATGTGGATACAATTAACCATACACTATTAGGAGCTGAGCTATTCTGTGCAGAAGCTGAACATTTAGCACATTTGCTAGCTTGGATGATTTCAGAAGAACTAAGCATACATGAAATTTTGGATAAGCCTTTCTATCATCCAACTTTAGAAGAAGGGTTAAGAACTGCATTAAAGCATGCACGACGTCAGTTAAAATAATTTTATCGTTTTAGGTCGATTTATAGCGTTGGATTTCCAACGCTTTATTTTCGCCCCCTTT